>SKNI01000689.1 GCA_007120615.1 Myxococcales bacterium
ATCTTCGTTACACAAAAAAGCCCCGCCACGTCTCTTACTCGAGTCGCAGGCGGGGCTTTTTTGATCAGAAATCAAGCTGCAACAGGGGCAACTCAAAGGTAGTTGGCATATCCCGCTCGATCCACTTCAGCGAGCTGGGTTGTTCCTCCATGGATGCGGTCACCGGCGCGTCTGCCGCCGTTGTCAGAGCGACAAGAGTTCCCACTCCTGCACCCACCAGAAGTCCACCACCTGTGAACGTTCCGATCGTCGCCCAGGGATTCCAATCCAATCCACCGAGTAACCATAATCCCGTACCCACCAGAGCACCGACGGCACCACCGGTCAGCGTATAACCCAGAATTATCCCCGGCGCTGCCCCTGTTCGTTGATAGTAGGCGTCCTGATTGAGCAGTGCCTCACCGGAAGACGTTTCAGTCGCCTCCTGGGTTTCTGTGACCTCATCGAAGCCTGAACTCTCCTCGGCCATCGCAGTGGCGGGAAGAAATAGGCCCACGGCCAAGAATAGGACGAGCACCAATCCCAAGGTTTTTGAGAACATCGCTAACCTCCTAGATTTTCGTTACGTGGAAACGTCCACGTCCCTAAATCTAGGAAGAATCGCAAGATCGAAAAATATTTTCCCCACAGAAGTGCTCGGTCAGATCTTTTCGCGAGCAGCTATGATATGTCGGCTGATCGACTTGACCCGCTTCATCTTGGCGTCGACTTCCCCGAGCAACTCCTCGCGATCGTGGTCATCGACGGTCTCTCGCTGGACCTGCTCCAGGGCTTCCTCGATTTGTCCATAGAGGCGGTCGCCGGCGTGCTCGATAAACTCTTTGAGACGGTCGCCGTAGTTGTGAATCATGCGCAATAATTCTTCTTCGATGAGCTCACTGGCCCGTCGAATCGAGGCCACCCCCTCTTCGCGGGCCCGCTCTTTGATCTTCTCGTCGACCTTACCCTTCAAAAAGAAGGCCAGAACCGGAGTCGCCAACGTTAACAGTCCACCGACCAGAGCGTTGGCGAAGAGCAGAACCGAAACTCCCAGCGTCCCCAGCGCAAAAACACTGACGTCATAACCGATGGTGTCCACGTTTAAGTCCAGACTCCCTTCCAGCCCCAGCTCTTCGCGAAGAGTTCCCACCACTTCTCGCAGCGAGGCATTGGTGATCTCGATGATCTCCTCGGCCAGATCCTCGAGGCTGTCGGCGATCTCCTGGCCCTCCTGCTCCAGCCACTCCTTATAGGAATCCTGAATCCAGTCCGCCAGGTAGCGCTTTACGTCTTTGGCGTCGGCCCGCTCGATCTGAATGGGCAGGGCTTCGGCGAAATTCTCCGTAAATACCCGCAGGTTATGGCGCGCAGTGGCGGCGATCCCGCCGATGCTCTCGTCGACGCGGTCCAGGTTCTGCGAGATCAACCGCCTCGACTCCCTCAACTTCAGATGGACCGCCCGAATTCGGCGATCCAGATCTTCTTTCTCCAGCAGATAGCCCTGCTTTTTGATGGCCATATTCTGCTCCATCATCGCAGCGATCCTGAGGGCCCCGCCGAGAGCGCTGTCTAAGACGATGCTCTCCTTTTGCTCTCGTACAAATTGGCGCACATAATCGCGAAAGGCTTGAAAGGTGCCCGATGGCTCCTCTCCGGCCTGCTGGGCCTGCAGAGCATCGCGAGCGCTGAACGCAAAGAGCTCCACCGGTCCGATCAGCGTCTCCAGCCGTTGTCGGGCGTAGGCTTCGACCTCCCGGGCTTCTTCATCGCTTAAGGCGTCTACCTTTCCCAGCACAAATAGGATTCGATCCCGGTTGGCCTTCAGGAGGCGATCGCGAATGAAGACGACCTCGCTCTTTTTGAGCACCTGGGTGGCGTCGAGGACGTATAAAATCACATCGGCCCGGGGCAAATAGCCGTAGGTGATCTCTACCTTCTGCCGGGAGATATCGTTGACCCCCGGCGTGTCGACCAGCACCAGCCCATCATCGAGAAACGCGTTGGGGTGGGCGATCTCCACATATTCGGGCTCGTCGCCGTCATCGGCGCTCTCCCGAATCGTCTCTCCCAACTTCTCATAGGCCAACTCCTCAATTTTGGCTCCTCGAGGAGGTTTGATCTTGGCTTTGGCTTTCTCACCGTGAACCAGATGAGTGATCACCGCCGTGGTGGGCGTGATCCCCATCGGCAAAACTTCTTCACCGAGGAGGGCGTTCACCACCGTCGACTTTCCGTGATTGAACTCTCCGAGAACAACCAGGGTGACCTGTCCACTCTCCAACGCCGGTAGCCGTTCCTCGACGACCTCTTTTTGGATGGAGTGCAGCCCCGTCGCGCCGGCCATCTCGGCCAACTCTTCGTAGAACTCTGCGACGTGGGTCCGGTTGATTTTCATCTCGGTCATCACATTTCCTTATCATCTGGTCCAAAAACGAATATCCACACGGACGCATTTACTCGGGTTCACTCCCATCGTGGTGTTGCGACGCCCTTCGAAAGCAGCATGTTTACTCGTGAACCCGGCCTCTAATAAAGCTCACGACCACCGCGAAGCCGTCACCATAGAGTCTTCATCGGGGCCTGAGCCGACGCCCGTGATTCCATTAAGAAATCAGTGAGCGACGGACCCTTCCCCGGGAAGCTCCGGGCGATTCTTCACACGTCAGAGCGGTAGATCCGGGACACACATTGAGCAAACCCCCTTTCGGCAGGGGCCGCAGACGACGAAGCTGATCCTCGCAATATGCGCCGTGTGGACATTCACATGACTTGTATGACTTTCTCGACTTCTCTGTCAACTTCGTCCAGCGGTGTCCCACCGCTCTCACCGATGAGTTCGCGATAATAATTGCTCTCGGCAAAGAGCTTCAGGGCCTGAACTCGCTTCGGAAGATAGGGGTGAGAGGCGAAATATTCCTGAAATCGTCCCCACCCCTCTTTGATGCCGTCCAATTGCCCCAGGTATTCCTCCAGGTCGATCTCTTCAAAGAGCTTCTTGCTGCCCAGCGCCAGCTTCATGATCGCTCGAAGAGAGGCCTCCTCGCTGCGACAACAGATCATGCCCGCCCGGTCACAGGTGATCTCCCCGCGCCGACTCCAACTGTTGAGTGCGACCCGGGCCGGGACCACCGCCCATTTCACAAAGGCGATCATTCCCTGGGCCAGAAAATTAGCCGCCGTGTGATAGACGACGTGATTATTCTGAATGTGGCCGCATTCGTGCCCGATGACGAATTTAAGCTCGTCATCATCGAAGCGGTCCACCAGCGCGGAGTTCAACACGATAAACGCCTCATCGTCGGTGCCGAAGGTCCCGGCGTTGAGGCTGCTCAAATTCTGCGAGACGTAGACCGTGGGAAGTGCGATATCCAGAGTTCGGGCGCACTCCACGACCAGGTCATGAAGATGGGGAAACTGCCGGCGGCTTACCTTGACGCTATTTCCCAACAGCTCGTTTTTCTGGACCGCTTTCCAGAAGCGCACCGTGGCTTCCACCACGATCCGCACCGGGCGGGCCCGATCGAGTCGACGCAATACCCGCAGATCGCCTGCAAAGGCATACTCCCCAAAGCCGGTCTTTTCTTCCCGCCCGCTGTCGGGGGCCTTCTTGCGATTGATATAGTGCAGAAAATCGAAGTCGTATGCTGCCATCGCCCACTCCCGAAAAAGGTGTTGTCGCGCAAATTTGTGATCGAGTTCCACACTGGATTCAACAAAAATCTATGCCGGGTCCTCTACGATTTCCAGCATCTCACTCAAGGTCTGACGCGGCTTGGTATCGCGGATCGCCGATTGTAAGCGCACACGGTCCACTGTCGACAATGGCGACAGATCGGTGCGCTCGATGGCATCGACGATGCGGTCGAGGGTCCGGGCGTGGGTGGCCAGGGTTTCCAGCTCCACTCCGGCCACGCCGGCGGCACTTCCCTCTTCGGCGGCGGCCAATTTCGCCTTCAGCGATTCGATCTCCTCCTGGAGCTCCTCCACACTTTCAGAGTCGCTCCCCTGAGCTCTCTGCTTCTCCAGGCGCAACCTCTGTTTGAGCCCTTCGATCTCACTTCGAAGTCCCTGCAGCTCTTCGTGATCCTCACGCAGGCTTTGGACTTCCTTGAGCAATTCATTGCGCTCAGCCACTACACTTTCTAACTCGTCGATCTTCTCTTCGTATTCCTGAACCAGGGTGCGAAGCGATTGGCCGGCTTCGGTCTCCTGGTCGACCTGACCCTGAAGATCTCGATTTCGCTTCTCATATTCTCCGAGAAGTCGCCCCTGGCGCTCTACTTCTTCCCGTAATTCGGTGAGCTCTTCACGAGAGCCGGCATTGCGCCGGGCCTCCTGAAGTTCCCGCTCCGAGCGCTCCAGCTCACTCTCCAGGATTTTGAGATCCCGGTTGCGATTCTCCAACTCCTGTGCCAACTCCCCGACTCGTTGACTGTCACCGCCGGCCTCATCGAGGCTCTGACGCAATTCGTCGATCTTGGCGGTCGCCTCTTCCAGGCGCTGCTCGGCCTCCATCGCTCGCTCGCGCTCTCGCTCGACCTCCACGGAGGTCTCCTGAGTCATGCGCAACTCGTCGGCCAACCGGTCTTGTTCTCGCTGGGCGGCCTCCAACTCCATGGACAGACGCTCCACGGCTTCTGGATCAACACCGCTCTGATTCGAGCCCTGAGCGGCGACCTGCGCCCGGAGATCATCGAGCTCCTGTGCCTGTCTGGCGGCCAGGTCTTCGATGGATCGCTTCTCATCGCGCAGGCGCTGCAATTCATCGTTATCAGCAGCCGCGCTGAAGTCCTGGGGACTCTCATCGAACGCAAAGGATGGCTCCTCGGAGAATCCCTCCGAAAATCCACCGCCCAACCCCGCACCTACCCCGACGCTTCCGGGAGTAGGTCCCTGCTGAAGACCACTCTGGGGCTGCTGATTAAAATTACCCTGCATCCCACTTCCCATCGCCCCGGAATCCGAATTCTGCCCGAAGTCATGGGTGGGTCGATTGGGCTGATAGTCGTTGGGTTGCTGAAATTGATTATTCTGATGATGAAAAGCATCCGACGAAGAGCTGAGTCCACCGCCAACCCCCACGCCCATGGCGTCGTCTTCGTAAAACCGCAAAATGAAGTCTCCACACCAGACCTCGTCGCTATGAGCGAGGGTCTCGGGCTGGACCACCGGCTTACGCTCATCGTTGATGATGAGGTAGGTGCCATTGGAGCTTCCCAGGTCCACGACCTCGTAGCGCCCGTTGGTATAGTGGAACTCGGCGTGCCGCCGGGAGACGGACTTTCGATTGGATCGGATCGTACATTCCGTCGCCCGACCAATGGACACAACTGGAAACTCCGGCCCCAGTGGCACGGTTAGTTCTTGTCCCGATGGATCCGTGTAGACGAGCATGGCCACGGGTATCACTCCTGAGGCTGATAAAACATCCCAACGACGCCAACACCGGCGTCTAAACAACACAAAATGCGTCGCCATCATACGCCCGCGACGCCTTCGAGGTCAATTCACAGCTAGAAACGAGATCAATTCACCCGAAACCAGTCTCGGAACCATTTCACTAATTTCACAGCGTTGAATAACATAAGGGCCGCCAATAGCGCAGAAAACAAAACATGCCACCACACATCAACCGGACGCTGACCGTCGTGAATCAGATAGGCATGGACGCAGACCGGATTTCGCTGGAGAAGATCCTCTAATTCCTCCTCGGTCGGCTCCGGCGTCAGGTTGCGCTCCTGACGCTCTTCTTCGGTGGCGTTTTGATAGCGAATACTCCAGTTGGAGCGAACCACCTCTACGCGCTGGCGTTCCAATTCCTGGCGCTGCCGATCGCTATAATCTTCGCAAAACCGGGTTCCGTAACGCTCGCCGTAATGAGCCTTCAATCCCCGAAACCGATCCGGCGCCGCCGCAAAAGACATCAATCGACCCTCCCCCTCATAGCGAAAGCGATCGCCCTCGGCCATTCCTCCCAGCCCCATCAAATCCTGACGAGTGGGAAGCTCTTGCTCCGCCCTGGCGATGGCCTCTTCGTCCAACTTTCGCTGCACGTAGAACTCTCCGCCGATCAACCGAAAAAACTCCTGTTCTCCCCCGCGGCTGATTCGAGTGGGCATCCCCTCTAATGATACGTAGCGATTATGCTGTACCGGCGGCTCCCAGTCGGGATCCTGCGCGGCGAACACCGGAAAATCAGCCACATCCCCCATCTCAATCGGGTCGGAGGAGCTGAAAAAATAGGTCAACTCGTCTCGCCAATCATTGATGACCGAACCCACGAAGACGATCACCAGAAGCATCAAGATCGGCCGCAATACCGAGCCCCGACTGCGCTCTCGGGTCAACTCCAAAAGCTCCTCGTCAAACTCCAGGTCCTCATCATCTTCAGAGGTATAGCCTTTGAGAAAGACCTCCTCTACGGAGCGCTTTTTATCGTCTTTATTTTCTTCCGGTTCTTTTTCTTCGTTCTGATCGTCAGAAACCATCGTATCCCGCGGGGAAAAGATAAGGTGCGCAGTCGCCTACGAGTAACACCAGCGATTTATACGCTCTTCCCCTCTGGACGACAAATGTCCACCTGTCGATCCCAAATTTCTTTACAAGGAACCAAAATCCAGTCAATCTTGGTCCCGAACTGGTGCCGCTACCGCTGCGAGAGAGGAAATGAAAGTATCACCCCTATTTTTGATGAGCCCACCCCGCCGCGACTGGGCGTTGCGTGGACGGGCCAACTTCAAGTCCCGCACCGCCGAGGCCGTCGACGCCGAAGAGGCCCGCAGGGAGTGGACCGCTCTGGCCGACGCCATCGTCGCTGCCGGCGGTGAAGTGGTTGTTCTGGAACCGGGAGACGCTACGTTGACCGGGATGATCTATACCGCCGAGGCCGGGGAGTATTTTCGAGGCCCGCAGGGAGAAGGTCATTTCTTGCTGCCATCTATGGCCGCCGCCCATCGCCAGAAAGAGGCCGCCCACATCACCGTCTTCGCCGAGGAGACTCTGGGCCTGAACGTCCACCGCATCCAGGCCACCTGGGAGGCTCAGGGCGACGCCATCCGCTCGGTACACCCCGACTCCATCATCCACACCTACGGCGTCGGACCCGATAGCCGCACCTCGGAGGTCGCCTATCAAGAGGTCGCTCCCCTGTTGAGCCCCCAGCATATCCAGATCGGATTTGTCGCCGACCCCTGGTTTCATGGAAATACGTTTCTGCAATTTTTTCGAAGCGGCCAACAGCAGGTGATGCTCGTCTGCCCCGAGGCCCTCTTGCCCGGTGAGTACGACCGCCTCAAAAGTTTCGTCGGCGACACCCCGGTGGTGGAGTTAACCCGCGCCGAGAGCGAAGGCTACGACACCAATGCTCTGCAGGTTGGCGATACCATCCTCGCTCCCCGGAGTTTCTCCGGCAAAGCCCGGGAGGCCGCCGAGAGTCTGGGCCTGAGCGTCGAATCCATGGACCTGGGAGAGCTCTTCTCCAAAGGTGGCGGCGCCCCGGTCTGTCTGACCAATCGCCTCTGGGGTCTGGATGTCGCCGAAGTCCCCGACGAGGTCCGCTGGTCCCTGCGCCCCCGAATTGAAGACCACACCGATCTCTGAATCATGGAGTGCGGACGTCCCCGTCCGCTCCCACCCAAAAGCGCTTTTTCTTTGTTGCGGACGAGGGACGTCCGCGCTTCTAATGGTTGAATAAATCTGCTCTCCGAAGTTAATGCATGCGCCGCCTCTATTTTGTAGTTCCCCTGGTCGTATTGTTGGCGATCCTCTTCTCTGCCGATGATCCCGCCGCCTCCACGACCACCGTTGGATCTGCCGACTCTACAGCCCACTCCGTAGCGCTCAACGACCAGGGCCGCTTGGTCGTCCTGCTCATCGACAGCCTGCGCTTAAAGACGTTGGAGGCCGACGGGGTCATGCCCGAGCTTTTGGAGTTCTCCAGACGCCATGACTCCTGGCTTGTGCCCGTCCACACCTGCGCTGCCAACTTCACCTATCCCTGTCTGCAGACCCTCTTTGAGGGCCGCCAGAGCCCATTTGTCGCCGGCCTCCACAATTTCACCGGCCGCGCCAGCGACGCCGACAGCGTCCCGGCAGCTCTGGAGCGAAAGGGTCGAAACGTGGCCATCGCCAGCAATATCTCTCTGGTCTCTCTCTACGGGCGCCATGCCTCCCATGCGCTCAACGTGGAAGATTGGCCGATCAACCACCTGGAGCGCGACCTTCAGACGTTCGACGTCGTCCATGCCTGGCTAGACGACGATCAGGTAGACGACCTCTTTATTCACCTTCTGGGGACCGATAAAGCCGCCCATCATCAGCTCCCCGGAACCGATGGATATAATGAGCATTTTCGTCTGGTCGATCAGAAGAGCGGTGAGTTTATCGAAGCCCTCGATCTGACCCGCGATCACCTCCTGATCACAGGGGATCACGGACACGACGAAGCCGGACACCACACCCGCGACTCCATCGCCATTTTGGCCGGCCCCCGTTGGACGGAGCTCTTTGAGGTCCTCCCACAGCCCGACGAACTCGACCAGACCGAGCTGATCTACTTTATGAATCTCGCTCTGGGCCTCGATCTTCCGCTTCAATACGAAGGGCGACATTTCCTGATCGATGAGCACCTGAACCTCAACGCTTCACCGATGGCTGCCGCGTACGTGGAACAGACCTCCGCACTGCTGAGCGCCGCCGGACACGACACCAAAGACCTCACAGCGGCCGTCGCCTCTCACCGCGCCGACCGGGCGCTCCAATACGAGCGGAGCCTCTTTTATTTTCTGCCCCTCTTAGTTGCCTTCTTCTTCTGGCTCCTCGTTCTCCATCAACTGGTTCGAGAAGAGTCCGACGAGCAGACCCATGAGCGCATCAAAAGACCCTGGCTCCTCCAGGCCGCGCTCGCCATCAGTTGCCTGATCACCTGGAAACTC
>SKNI01000189.1 GCA_007120615.1 Myxococcales bacterium
CGCGCTCCGAAGTACACTGGCGATGAGAGCCATACCTTGATAAATTCAGGTCTATTAAGTTGAATATGCCATCTGATTTGTAAATCCCATTGCTTGGAGTACTTATGCGACGCTTTTCCGTGATCTTGATCGCTCTCTTGTTGACCACCGGTTGTACCATCTTCAACTCCTCGGAGCAGTCCGCCGAAGAAGCGGTCGCCTCTGAACCCTCGGCGATGGAGACAGAAGAGCAGATGGAAGGCGCGGCGGCAGCCGAGGCCTTTGACACCGAGGCAAAAGAAGAGGAGCCTGCAGGGGCCCGGATGTTCTCCGAAGAAGGATTGGACGCCAACCCCCGCATGGAAGAGCTAAAAAAGACCGCCGATCCCGAGCACGGAACCCCGGGCTCTACCGACTGGCGAGCCTCGGAGATGGCGGTGCCTGAGAATCTTTCGCGCGCCCATGCTGAAGGTCCGACCAACCCGGGCACCTTGATCTCGGAGCTGAGTCGAGAGCTTCGATTCAACGATGCCTTAGGTGTCGATGTCTGGGAGCAGACCCTTCGGGTATATCAAGCAGGTGAAGCGGACACCGCTCACGGCGTCATTCTACGGTGGGGTGTTAAAGACGATTCTCTGGCCGGGATGGACGTGCGGGCCACGATGAAGGCCGATGGCGATAATTGGTATGTGGAAGAGCTTGAAGAGCGCTTTCATTGCCGCCGCGGTGTCGACGGTGAACGCTGCCTCTAAGTGATGGTTTTCTGTGATAAATTCAGATGAAAAGTCAGCCATTGGGCGAACTCAGGTGCTGGTGATCGTGATCGTGAGTTTTTTACTCACGGTCTCCTGCATTCACGATCCCGATCGTTATACGTGGAACTCCAATGAGGTTGAGGACCTCGACGTGGGCTCATCTGAAGAGGTCGGTGGAGGTGGAGGCGAAGATGCCAGCTCTCAGGACTCCGGGGCCCTGGAGGATTCTGGAGCTCGGGAAGATGTGGGCGATGGCGATTCAGCCACGTCGGATGCGAGTCTGGACGCAAATCTCGACGCTGATCTCGACGCCGGCGTCGATGCCGGCGTCGATGCCTCTGCGGACACGAGCGACACCGGACCAGACGCAGATCCCGGCCCCGAACTCTACGATTGCGAAGACTTTGAAGTACCCATCCACGATCCACTTTCCATCTCTTTTGAGCCTGGCCTCGGCACCACTTTTGCGGGAGAGCCCTTCTCCATGCTCGTCGTTCCCAGTCTCAGCGATCTGGGCGAAGACCCCGTATTTCTGGGAATGGAATTAGTCGATCGAGTCACCGGAGGGTGTGCGACCCACTCGGAATCGGCCTGCACACCAACGTCAGCCGATCGTCATATCTTGACCCACGGTGAGGCGCCGCCGGTCGGACATTATTGCGTCTTTTTGACCACTCGACCCCAGGGCGGGAAGAGATATCACGCCATCTACGAGATGACCGTGGCCGAGCGGTCCGAAGACCAGACCGGGTATACCTGTGAGCAGGTAATCTCCGATCCGGATTGTTTTGGAACCCCCTGTCGCATTGAAAATGATGGAGCCTGTGACGCCGGGCTGGACTGACGTTCTTATTTCTTTTTCTCTTCGATCATCTTCTTTCGGAACTCACCCCCGCCGAGCATAAAATGCCCGGCCAGCATCGCCGCGACGGCGCCGACCGTCACCTCAAGGGAGAAGTCGGCACCCGTAAAAGCGGTTCTGGCAAACGAACCGCCCAACAAAAGCATCGCGATAAGGGTTACGATAAACCCGATTTTTCCGTCTTCATTACCGGGAAACATGGAACTCCTTGCTCACTCCTCAACTTGGAGGTGTAGCGTATCGGCTCGTTTCGCCGGCCCCAGGCGCCGCAGCACAGCCCGAAACCGGGATGGAATTGGCGAGAGAGTGGCAGGTTTACCCCGGCTTTTCAAGGAGGCGAGGGGTATTCCATATAGTCATCGCATTGCCAGCGCTGATAGAAATCAAACTCCGCCGGGTTTCCGGTACAGTCCAGCAAGGTCTCCGGGTCGTCGCAGAGCCCTTCGACGTCGGTGGGAGCCTCAATGATAAGACGACCGACGTTATTGGCCCGCTCTCCTTCGTGGAGGACCCGCTGTGGATCGACCTCGGCCTCGATCCATTTTGAACCAAGGGTGGAGGTTTCGGCCGGCGAGCCGGTGATGATGACCTGACCGGGCAGATGCATTCCGTAGGTATCTCGCCAGCCCGCCGTAAGGCCCTGGTGGTAGCTGTCACAGGTGGGCGGATCGGTAAATTGCGGTGAAGTTTCCCCGTAGAGGATCTGGACCTCCTCGTCGAATTGATTGAGGTCGTAGAGACAATAAGAGACCTTGTCGACCTGATGAGATACACAGCTCTCCGGGCGGCTTGCTACGTCTCGACACTCTTCATCGGGACGGACCAGGGCCATTCGAATCCAACTCAGAAAATGAACGTGATTGTGGGCGTGGTGAAATTCGTAGCCCCCGTCGATGGGTCGCTTCTCTATCCGCCCGTCGGACCACCGGATATGCTGGTAGACCACCTCGGTTTCATCGGGATCGTCGCCGATGACCCCCTCCAGGGAGACCGGTCCGGTGCCGACGTTGGCGGCGCCCACCCGAAGTCGCAGCCCGATGAGATGGGTGGTGGAGCCCGAGTCCGAGGGGATTCGAGCGCATTGCCAGCGGTGCTCCTGAAGTTCCCGAACGTCGACCACAAAGGTCGGGTATTGGGGATGGGGCTGATCCGATGGCCAGATCAATAGATCACCGCGCAGGCAACGGTTGCACTCATCGGGACAGGGATTTGCCCCGTCGGGGTCGGGGAGTTGGTGATTTCGATAAAAGATCCCCCGCTCATAGCCCGGGGCGTCCACGACGATTCGGTACCATTGCTCGTCGTCGATGCAGATCGGCCCGAGGCCATCGAAGCTGTGATCCGCTGCGTCGGGAGCGGCACCATCGCTCCAGACCCAGCTATTTTCCTCTCCGCCGGCCGGCGGCCACGAGTACACGCCTACCGTCGCGTCCTCGACGACCTCATCGGTGAGCCCGTCACGCACAAAGGCCCGCTTCGACTCATCTCGCTCCACCGGTGGGGGCACTTCTACTTCGGGCAGCACTTCTTCATCGGGGACTTCCTCTTCGGGAGCTTCTACGTCGGGTTCTACCTCTTCAGGAACTTCTACGTCGGGCTCTACCTCTTCGGGGCCTATCTCGGTGATCTCACATTGCCCACAGTCCACCCGACGCCATTCTCCGCAGCTGTCCATCATATCAAAGAGCCCGCAGCTCTGGCGACTGCAGAGCTCCTCGTCGGTGTCGGGAATGCATTCACAGGCCGCCAGAAAAAACACGGCGAAAATCAGCGCCACAGACGCCGACGCGACAAAAAGAGTTCTCCCGCGACAAGCCATAAGTCCCCCAATCTAAAGAGATTATCCTAAAGGTAAGCGCCCTCGTCAGTACGGCGATGGTGGCGATGTTTTATAGACTATTTCCAGAGTCTCGACCATTGCTCGCTCACCGAGGGACCTTATGGCTATGCGACTGCACGAACTTCACCCTTCTCTCTCCCATTATCCCGTCGCCCTTCTGCCCGTATCGGTGGGGTGTGATATCTGCGGGGTGTGGATGAACAATGACAATTATCTGACCGTGGGCCGAATGACGATGCCCATGATGGCCGCATCTGCGGCGGTCGCCGGGGTCGCAGGGATCCTCGCTCAGGAAGAGGTCATCGCCGACGACGACGGAAGTGAGATGCTCAAGACCCACCGCAATCTCAACCTGGCCACCCTGGGTATCACCTCGGCGATGGCCGTCTACCGGTTGCGGCGACATCGGCCGTCGATGATCTATCTGACGCTCGGCATCGGAGCCACCGCCATGGTCGCCTACAGCGCCTATCTCGGAGGTAAGATGGTCTATCAAAAAGGGATGGGCGTGGAGGACGCACACGGGGTGCTTTTGTCCCAGTCTCCGGAGTTGGTTCCGGGAAATGGAAAGAAGATTCTGGGAGCCATCAAAACGCAATTGGCCCGGGGGATTCGTCGAACCATCAGCGAGCTCTTTCCGTCCAGGGAGATCGTGGACTTCGAAGAGATTGAGCGAGCCATCGGCACGGAGGTGGAGTCCGATGAGCCGGAGGTTGGGGTTCGGCGTTGATCAATCGTAGGTGATTCCAAGGATTTCTGGAGCCAAAAAGGTTCGAACTCCGCCGAGCTCTGTTTCGGACAGAATCTCTAACTTGACCAGCTTCTCAACGTCCCGACGCGCCGTGTGGTACGTAACATCGAATGCCTCAGCTACACGCGGAATCTGGAGAACGGAGTTGGAAAATAGCTGGTCCACGATCGCCCCGAGCCGATTGCTTCCCTTAATCGATTGGATGCGCTGGCGAAAATTGACCTGAAGTTCTAGAAGTGCTTCGCAGCGTCGAATAGCATCTTTGGCTTGCTCGATAACTCCGCGAAGGCAGAATTCGAGCCAGCCGCGCCAATCACCGTGGGTGCTGACTCTGTATAAATGGCTTATATAATCATCCTTATTGGCGTCGAAAAACGCGCTCATATACAACCATTGCTTCGCCAACCCCTCCCATTCTTTGATGGACAAGGCGAGTAATAATCGTCCTACTCGTCCATTGCCGTCCAGAAACGGGTGAATTGTTTCAAATTGATAGTGCGCAATAAATGCTCTCGCCAGCGGCCGCAAGCCAGCTGGTTCTTCTAGATTTAGGTAGTGGCCGAGGTTGTGAAGAAGGCCCGGAATTTGATCCGCTGGAGGAGGAACGAACCGTGGAGGATTTCCGATGTGAACCTGGCGATTTCGAATTTCCCCGGGCCGCTTATTCTGGCCGCGTACTCCATCCATCAGAGTAAAATGAAGACGCCGGATTAGCTTCTCCGATAATGGGAGCTCATCCAGCAATGATTCACCCTGTCGCAGTGCCCGTGCGTAATTGAAGACTTCCCGATACGCATTTTTCGGATCCGATTCCGAAGTGGGCTCCTCCGGGGACAGTTTGAAAAGCATCTGTCCCTGTGGATCCGTATAGGTTCCCTCCAGGCTCGATGATTTCAGTGCTTCGCGCTCCTGCAGTGGCGTCAGTAACAACTCAGGATCAGTGAGTGCCTTCCCGGTGCCGTCGAGACGGGCGAGTTCGTTTTCCGCATCCGATAGAAGTGGCCAAAGATCTAGTGGCCATGAAAAGTCCGGAGGGAGTGGACGGGGAACGAAAGCATGAGTGACCAGCGGAGAAGCTGCTACAATTGGCACAATCTCGCCGAGGCTGTTGTCATTGAAGTCCGAAAGTTTCACTGCCTTGCCGGTCTGTTGTAATAAATGGCCAAAAAATACAATAGGCGCGGTCTCGATTGTCGTCAATTACAATCGAACCTCATACTCGCGATGCTATTGTGAAACACGCCCGAGGCCTGCCGGAAAGTGGTCGACCCGTTCAGGGCTGAATCATCACCGCGTCGAAAATACGGGAGAGTAATTCGCCAAATTCCTGGCGGTCCAGAAGCTCCGGGGCTTCGACCTTGGCGGCGTTGAGGCTGAGTTCCATGGCGCGCATGGCGATGAAGGCGGCACAGCGAAGCTTTTCCGGAGCGTCACTGCCTTCGGTGAGTCGAGGCGCCAATTCGCTTTTGCGCGCCTGGAGCAGCGCGGTGAAGACAGCGGACATCTCTTCTCGTGTGCGGTGGACGAGGTCGGCGCGGTGTACATCGTCGATGAGGGGGAACATCCGGTGGTGTAAGTCCAGGCGCCTGCGGGCGTCGTCTACGAGTTGTTCGGCGAGCAATTGCACCAGCTCGTTGAGAGGTCGGTGGGCGTTTTGTTGGAGGAGGGTGCGGGCGAGCTCCATGTCGCGGGAGAGCTCTCGCTCGATGACCGCCGCCAAAAGAGACTCCTTATTGGGGAAGTATTGGTAGAGTGAGCCGATGCTGGCGCCGGCGATCTCGGCGACCCGGTTGGTGGTCACTTCATCGGGGCCCTGAGTCTCCAAAATGCGAGCCGTCGCTTCCACGAGGGCGTCGACGAGCGCCCGAGATCGCTCCTGGGAGGGCTCTTTTCGGGGGAGTGTGTCGTCGTGGTCGACCAAAGTAGTTCTCCGAGAAATGCGAGTACGGTTCACCTGCGGACTGTCTCATAATTACGTATTCGTAGTTACGTGGTGAAGATAGGACACTTCGGCAGGAGACGAAATGAAAGAGATCGCGATCGTAGGAGCCGGCGTGGGCGGATTGACGGCGGCCCACGCCCTTCGGAAGGCCGGCTATAGGGTTCGGGTCTTGGAGCGAGCCAACAGGCTTCGGGCAGCTGGTGCAGGGATCACCATGCAGTCCAATGCCATGTCGGCCTTGATGTCGCTGGGCCTTGATAAGCCCGTGCAGCGTGCCGGCCACGTGATAAGCCAGGGCCGGGTCGCTACCTGGAAGGGAAAGACCATCAACGAGCTCGAAATGGAGGCGATTTCGGAGAGTGTGCCTAAACGGGGCGTGGCGATCCATCGCAGAAGGTTGATGGAGGCTCTGGCCGCAGGACTGGATGAGGAGCTCGAGTTTGGCGTCGCGATTCAGTCCGTCGAAAATATCGAGGGCGGCGTTCGCCTAACGAGCGAAGACGGGCGATCCCTGGAGGCTGACGCCGTCGTGGGCTGCGATGGCCTTTACTCAGCGGTGCGACGGTCGCTCTTTGGAGATGAGCCGCTTCGCTACGCCGGGTACACCACCTGGCGCGGCGTGGCGTCGATGTCTGCCGAAGATGTGCAGCTTGTGGAGATGTGGGGACCGGGGCTTCGCTTTGGACTCGTTCCCATTCATCACGACGAGGTCTATTGGTTTGCCGTGGCATCGGGGCCGCAACAAATGGTGATCGAGAAGCCGGTCGTGGAGGTGTTGCGAGAGATGTTTGCAGGATGGCAACCGCAGGTCCGGCGGGTGTTGGACGCCACCAACCCGGAAGAGATAATTTCCACGGATTGCCTCGATCGTCCACCGATGAGAACCTGGGGACATCGGCGAATTACGCTGCTCGGCGACGCCGCCCATCCGATGATGCCCAATCTCGGACAGGGCGGCTGTCAGGCCGTGGAGAGCGCCGTCGTGCTGGGCAGGATCCTTGAGGAGTCCGAAGACCTGCAAGCGGGGCTTCGCCGCTATGAGGCTCTGCGGGTGGATCGGGCGAATCGCTTCGTGAAACAGTCCTTTCAGATGGGAAAGATAGCCCACTGGAAACATCCCCTGGCCCATGGTCTTCGCGACTTCGGGATGCGGCTCGCCCCGTCGTCGGTGGTGCGAAGGTCGCTTGTCGAACAATATGACTTTGAAGGGTGGTTTCGCCGACGGGCGCTTTGATTTCTAACTACAGAGAGGTCGGTTTTCGCAGTATCCCACCACGCTCCAAAATGCCCGCGGCCTGGCTCCCCTTGACCGCAGTTCAGGCGAAGGGGAGCTGTCGCCGTTGTTCAGGTGACTGAGGGGTGGCTGGGAGCCGTGACCACGTGCAGCGCTAGTTTTTTGCTGGTTCGCGACGCCCCCTCCGACAAGGCTGAACTGCGCGCTTGGCCATCGGCACCGAGATGGAGCCCGATGAGCCGGAGGTCGGGGTTCGGCGGTGAAGGGCGGTTATCCATTACGGTGGAATCAGGGCACGTAAACATAGGTGCTGGAGAGGGCAAAACCATCTCGATCATCACCACCGGTGACCGCCATCTTCGCTCCGAGCCAGACGGCGGAATGAGCTACTCGCGCTGTCGGCCGGTTGCTGTCGGCGAGAGATTGACTCACACCGGTTGCAGGGTTGATGCGGATCCCCCTATTTTGTGCCCGATCTGTGATTCCTCCAAAGAAAATCGCTTCTTCTCCGGTCCAGACTCCAGATGGATAGTTTCTTCCTGAGGCGGTGATAGAGTCTCTAGGGATAATGCGCCAGGAGTCGGTGGTAGGGTTATAGCTGAGTATTCTGGAGGTTTCTCTGGCATAGGAGCCTGACGCATAATATCCACCCCAGATGATGATCTCTTCACCAGTCCATATGCTGGTATGTGCTGCGCGGAAGTTGATTGGTTCAGGAGGGACGGCAATCTCCGTCCACTCGTCATTGGTTGGGTCATAGCGCCAGCCATCGCTGGCTGGCACGCCATTGAGAAGCCTCCCTCCCCACAAAATCATCTCTTCGCCGGTCCAGACAGTCGTTTTATAGACCTCTCGACCCGTATAGCCATCGGGGGCATCGATGGTTCTCCAGGAGTCCGACTGCGGATCATAGGCTGCGCCATCGGTCGCGTATTCATCGTTCTGGAGGACTCCCCCCCAGATGATCATTTCATCGCCGGTCCATATCGCAGCGTGTATGGCGCGACCACTTAGAGGGGACGGCGCGAGTTCTTGCCAGTTTCGTGTCTCGTGAGAATATCGACCGCCATCGGCGAGCTTTACGGTTTCATTCTCGCCATTCATGCCACCCCATACGATCATTTCATCGCCGGTCCATATAGCGGTGTGATATGCGCGGGGTTCGATGGCTCGCAGGGTGTTGGTAGGACCCCAGACCGAGAAGAAATTCTCGGCATGAGGGTCATAGACTTGCCCGGTATTATAAAAATCTCCTCCCCAGCCACCCCAGACGATCATTTTATTGCCGGCTCGAATCGCTGTATGACGCGTTCTTCTGGCGGCCGTATTTTCGATATGATGCCATCCTGGAGACAGGTCTGTGGTGACCGGTTCTGGCTCGGGGATGTCGGGCTCGACGTCCTCGGCGATATCTTCATCCATGCCGACATCGCTCTCGGCATCCACGGGCGCCTCACCACAGCCAAAAACCAATGCCATTGAACTTGCGAGAAATAAGGCGAAGATCAGCGAGCGATACACGTCGATATTTTGTCGGTTC
>SKNI01000091.1 GCA_007120615.1 Myxococcales bacterium
CGGTCCAATTGGCGAAGAAGGCAAATGTGGGAATCCCCAGGGAGGTCTCCAACTCTCCAATCATGGCGGTAGCTTCGGCGATCATCTTCGACCTTTTATGTACTCAACAGGTAACTCAACAGGCTACTCAACAGGGACAAATTCCACGCGCCGATTCTGAGCGTGATCGGATTCTCGGACTCCCTGAGAGACCAATAATTCCTGGCCGTAGGACAGAATCTGCATCCGCTCCCGCTCGATTCCACGTTGGGCGAGGTAATTTCGAACGAAATTGGCCCGACGTTGGCCGAGAGCCATGTTGTATTCGGCGGTCCCTCGGATATCGGTATGCCCTTCCAGGCGAACTCGAACGTCGGGATTCTCCCTCATCCATCTAATATTGGCCTCCATGGCTTCTCGGGACTGATCGGCGATCTCCGATGAATTATAGGGGAAATAAACGGTCACCAATTCACCGGTCCCTCGCTCATCGTCACGTCGCCCGGAATCGCCGCGAGCATCTTCGTCGTCGGCGACGCTGTCCTCCTCTGTGGCATCTCGCTGGGCCTCGGCGATTCGTCGCTGACAGTCCTCCCAGTTGGCCTCGGCGTATTCGCGAGCTTCATTGGCGAGGCGCTGGGCGGCGATGGCCTTTCTCTCGGCGGCGTCGTAGTCCCCGTCTTCTACGTGCTGGTGGGCCTCGGCCAATAATTTCTCTGCCGCCAGATATTGCTCCTGGGCGCAGTCCTTTTTGACGGCCGCAGCCAGGAGAGCGGACTCTGCATCATCGAGTTCAGCCTGGGGAGCTGATTTGCACCCGAAAAGAGAGATCGAAGCGATGATCATCACCCCCAGCGATCGAACGAGCCAGTTACTTCGCATACGTGCCTCTCGGATGAATCGAATTGTATTGAAAATAGGGGTGCCGGTCATCGTTCCCATGCCGGCTCCTCATAGCCCCCGCCTTCGGTGGTCAACGGTTTCTGGATTTGCCCGTCACGGGTCATCAGCCAGATTCGCTTACCTTCCCCGCCGCGGTCGGAGGTGAAGATGATATAGCGCCCGTCGGGGCTAAAATGAGGCTCGAAGTTATTGCCCTGGTCCTGGGTGAGGCGCTCGATATTTCCGTCAAGGTCGACGGTGAATACATCGTATTTATCGTGCTCATCGCGCCCGCTGAACACGATGCGATCGCCCCGGGGAGACCAGTCGGGAGTGGTATTATAGCTCCCCTGAAAGGTCAGCCGCTGCTGGTCCGAGCCGTCGGCGTTCATCGTAAAGATATGAGCCCCGCCGGAGCGACCGGACACAAATGCGATTCGCCTGCAATCCGGGCTCCAGCTGGGGCTTACGTCGATGGCCCAATGCTCGGTGAGCCGTTGTTGAACCGATCCGGACTGAGGGTCGATGAGATAGATATCGGTATTCTCGGTCCCCCGCGACATGGTGAGCGCCAATCTTCCGTCGCAATACGCCGCACCCGAGTTTTGTCCCGGCTGACCCGATAATTTCTGCACCGATCCGTTTCGGAAGACGAAAAGATCGGGGTTTCCGTCTCGATAGCTCGTAAAATAGACCTGCCCGCCAGGCCCGAAGGTAGGGACCAGGTTAATACCGGAGTGCTGACTGATTCGCTGGCGATTGGAGCCGTCGATCTCCATGGTGTAGATATGTTTGACTCGATCACCGCGGAGGGAAAATGCGATTCGGCTGCCGAAGATCCCTTCTTCGCCGGTATAGTGCTTCAACACGGCGTTAATGAAGGCATTGACCTGCCCGCGGATGCCCTCACGAGACACCACTTCGGCTTCCCAGTCCACAGAGATTTGACGGCCCTGCTCCACGCCGTAGAGCCGTAGATCGAGGGTGAACTCGTCGCCGTCTCGGGCAACCGAGCTTTTGATCAGCCCCTGAGCCCCCACATTGAACCAATTGGAGAAGTCGATATCGGCGACCAGCATCCCCTCGGCGTCGGTATCGAAAAAGAAGCTATCTTCGGGAAGAAGTCGAAAATACCCCGAGAGTTCCAGATTTCGGCGCAAGATCTCTTCGACCTTCTCGGCCTCCTCCAAGACCCCGCCGCGCTGCTCAATGGTATCGGGAACGGCAAGCGAAATCAGGCTTCGGCGGGCCCCGACGCGGACGTCGATTTCGATGCCCTGCTGCTCCACGTCTTCATCGGGCATGGGGTCGCCAAGCTGAGGCTCATCCTGAGCGACGACGGTGGCGCTGAACATCACCCCCACGACGGCGGTCACAACAAAGGCCACGATCAGGTGAAACCAGGGTGTGTTCATCAAGCGATCATAAGCCATATCGTGCTCCTAATTCGTGATTTCCCAATTGGTCAAAATCAAGCCCTCGCGGATTACTTCTCGGCGCAAATCGGCCTGATCGGGCATCGGCAGAGTTCGGCCCCCACCGCGGGGTTCAAAACGTCGTAATACGCGCTCGATACTGTCATCGAATTGATCATTTCCGCTGCGCGTGAGGAATTGAAAGCTGACAACGTGCCCGTTTTCTGCAAGTCGGACTCGAACCCGGGCCCGCCCGGCCAACTCCTGAAGATCGGAGTCGGAGATGGTCACCGGAACTTCCCAGTACCGCTGAATCTCCTGAAGAATGCGGACCTGATAGGTCTGCATCATATTGGCCAGGGCTTCGTCGGAGACCGTGCCTCCGCTAACCCCGTCGGGGCTGCCTTCGGGAGCGTCGTCGCCGGGACCGTCCTCCTCAAAGCGTCCCAGGGCCTCGTCCATTCTTCTTTGACGTTCCTCTCTGCGGCGCTGCCGCTCCGCTTCTTCCCGGGCCTCTCTCTCTTCTCGCTCCCGCCTCAATGCATCGGGATCGGGCTCCGCTTCGGGCTCCGCCTCGACCTCGGGCTGCGGCTCGGGCGGCTCGTCGGGTCGATCATCGAGAACCACCTCATCTTCGGCCGCCGGAGGAGGCTCATCGCCGGTGATCCGGGGCAGCGCCTGAGAGTCGCGAATATCGCCGAGGGCCAATAGCTCCACGTCATCAAAGACCACGTCGTAGCGCTCTACGGGTTCACCGGACGACGCCCACAGAGAGGTAATAACGGCGATGGTCACGATCAAACCGTGGATCCCGACAGAAGTCGCCACACCGGCTGCGATCTCGGGCCAGGATATTTGCTTCGTCCCTCCCCGGTGCTGCCCATTATGTGTGCTCAATTCCATCATCGTATCGCTGCCGAGTTCATTCCTGGGCGGTTTGAAATTCCGGGTTCGTAACCATGCCCACTTTACCGACGCCGGCCAGTCGAATTCGGTTCATCGAGCCCACCACAAAACCGTAGGGGATCTCCGTATGGGCTAACAGATAAAGGCGCCCATCGTCTTGTAACCTTTGATTATTCTGAATAAGTCCCTGCAACTCATCGAAGCAGGGCTCAAACCGCTCCGGCCCCCCGTCGCTATCTCGATGAGAGCTGCAGTCGACCAGCTGGTGGTCTCCTAAAAAGATTCGCAAGTTATGGTCAATGGTCAAAATAATCTGATCGACCTGGTCCAGGTCCACGGTCTCCTGGTTTTCTCGAGTGACGGGGAGATCCATCTCCACCTCTCGTTGATCCCTTTCGGTCTCGTGCATCATGGGAGTGGCGACCATAAAGATCACCAGCAGAACCAGCATGACGTCCACAAACGGTGTGACGTTGATTTCGGAGAGTACGGTCTGACTGTCGCCGGAGCCGCCTACTTGGACACCCATCTCTTCACCTCGACCGGTCGGTCGTCTTCACGGAGTTCGTGGTCAGCGACTTCACTTAAAGAAGTGCCGTTTGACGATATTGAGAAAATCGGACGAAAAATTATCGATCTCCATCCCCAACACTTTGATGTGATTCACAAACCAGTTGTAGGCCACAACCGCCGGAATGGCCGCGAAGAGCCCTGCCGCCGTGACGATCAATGCTTCGGCGATGGGCTGGCCCACCACGTCGATCCCGGCGGCCTCCTGAGAGGCGATCTCCATAAACGCCAGCATGATTCCCCAGACCGTACCAAAGAGCCCTACAAAGGGGGCCGTAGAGCCGACGGTGGCCAGAAACGGCACCATCGATTCCATCTGGCTGATCTCTTTTCGGGTGGCTCGTCGAAGGGCCCGCTCCACGTTCTCGATATCCCCCAGTTGATCGCGCATCGCCGCTGATTCGTCGCCCTTATTGGAGTTTTTGAGCTTGGATAGCTCTACATACCCCGCTTTAAAGACCTGGCTGACCGGAGCGTTGGGAAATTCCTCGGCCGACTGATAGATGGCGTCCAGTCGCTTGGACTGCCAGAAGACGTCGAGAAAATTCTGAGAATCCTGACGGGCTCGACGAAGTGATAACGCCTTATATCCCATGATATACCAGGAGATAACGCTGACGACGGCCAACAAAATCAGCACTGCCGTAACGACAATATCAGCGTCCAGAAGAATCTCCATGACCGAGATTTCATCTCCGTTTGCGGCGGCGTTCGCCAGAAACATCGGGACAAGGAATACGTCAAGCATAGTGGCTAGCCTCAGGTAAGGAGGTAATGGCACAGGGTTGTTGATCGCGCGGGAGTGTTCACGCCTTAGATTACTACGGCGATGTGGTACCATGCGCTCCAGCGCAGGTGCAACGAAGATGAGAGAGCAAATTGTAGCGCCGCCTTTATTCCCCGAACCAGAGCTGAAGCCCGGCGCCAAGGCCAAAGCCCCGGGAGACGGAGAACGGAAGATTGCCGAGTCCGGCGAAGAAGTTTAAGTCGAGACGCTCCGTGCTCCGATAGGAGAGTTCCATGATGGGAACCCCGACCCGGCTGCGGGTGTGCTCCAGCCATCCGCCCTGCCACCGCTCAAACGCAACTCCCAGTCGCAGTTGATCGGTCAGATTTAGCTCCATGGTCATCCGCATCGGAACGTACATTCCCCCGTAGGACAGCGCTCTCCATCCCCCTTGTCCGTCGGGGAGACGATAGCCCCGAAGTCCAAGCCCCACCTCCAGCCCTGCGGTCAA
Source organism: Myxococcales bacterium (assembly GCA_007120615.1). Classification (GTDB taxonomy): domain Bacteria; phylum Myxococcota_A; class Bradymonadia; order Bradymonadales; family Bradymonadaceae; genus SKNI01. The sequence continues at coordinate 4,991 of SKNI01000091.1, forward strand.
CTGATCGAGGTGAGCAAAGAGCCGTCCAAGGTTGAGCGCCAGGTGAATATTTGCGGCGACGTCGCCGCGCTCAAAGGGGTCATCGAGGCGATATTGCATATATCGACCGGCCAATCCTACACCGGCACGAGTCTCCGGGGTCTGTCCGATGAAGGGAAACCAGCGGCCCTCGACCTCGTAGTCCGACATTCCATAACCCAGTTCCTGGGCCGTCTCTGCGTGGACTTCAAAATGACGCGACTTGCCAGAGAGATTGGCCACAGACAGGTGGCGAAGCGAGAGCTCCTGCGGACGCCAATATTCGTAGTGCAGGCCCACACCCCACCCCCGGACTCGCCTTCCGGAGAGCGGAATCCCGAGATCATCGCGGTACGCCGTGCCGAACATATCGATCAACCAGGACATCCCTAGAAGGCCGATGCCCAGGTGCCATAAATCATGACGACGCTCGTTGAGATACCGATTCTCCGTTGGATTGACCGCCAGCACCACCCCGCCGCCGATAAGCACGAAGGCCGCGCCCTGCATCCCCAGCAAAAACAACCCGGTGCGAGAATCCTCCAACTGCCAGTGACCGACGCCGCGGATCACCGAACCGGGAAGCAGAGCAAAAATAGTGGCATAAGCCCGAGACTGGTCGGTGAGAGTATCTTCGAAGGTAAACCCCTCCTCCTCCAATTCCTCACGGCTCATATTCTGAAGAGCGCGCCGCTCGGGCCCTTCCATTCTCTGACTATCCCACTGCTGGTCCTGACCTTCTTCCTCTTCGGCCCAGGCCGGCGAAGCGACCGAGGCGATACAGGCTCCCAGAAAAAGGGCAACCACCCAGGTGAGCGACCTCCCCGGCCTCGATGTCGATCGTTTGGAGCGCGTCATCACAGATTATCATTCACCTCGGACCCCTCCTCTTCGAGAGCGTCCAGCGAATCATCGCCGATCTGTTCGTCGGGATCTTCCCGACCGGGAAGCGGCGTCATCACAGTCTCCCCGAACACTGCCCACTGTCCGTCCTTGATGGTGAGATATCTCAGCTTGCGCTGCGGTTCGCCGTCGTCACCGAAGTGGAACTCCCCAGTAGCGCCTCGGGAGACCTCTCCCGAGCGCAGACTCCTGGTGATGCCCTCGGAGTTTGGAACCCCTCGATCCAGGAGGAGGCTTCGAATTTGATTGACCGAATCATAGGCGAATGCCTCAAAATGATAGGCCCGCCGCCCGTAGATGGCATCGAAGCTCCCGGAGAATTGGCGACTCTCGGCGTCATCGAAGATCGGGGAGTACCAGGCCGGGATCAGGGCCCCTTCCACGTAATTTCGGGCCTGATGCAATACGATCTCCCCGTCCCACAGGCTGGTGCCCAGATAATGGACGAAGGTTCGTTGACTTCTCGGTGACGGGCGCTTGTCGGGAGAGTGTCCCCAGATATTCTCCTGCGCCAGAAAGGCGGTTATCTCGGCTACCTTCGCGGCCGAATCGGGCAGGAAGATGGCGTCCGGACTGGAGCTCGCTACTCGTCGTGCGGCACTCACAAAATCGGAGCTCTCCCGATCATAGGCCACCTCGGCGACGACCTCACCGCCCTGGCGACGAAATTCGTCGATGAACGCTGCCGACATGGCGCGGCCGTAGCCCATATCGGGGTAGACCACCGCCGCTCGACGATCGCCGAGGACTTGAAAAGACATCACAGCCGCCGCCCGCGCTTCGGCCACAGCGTTGAGAAAGTTCCGAAAGACCGGTGGGGATGCGTCATCACCATTTCTCTCAACGGTCACTCGATCGGTAGTCAGGGACAAAATCGGGACGTTTCTCTCTTTCGAGATCTCGAGCAATTCCTGAGCTCGAGCGGTCTCCAGAGGGCCGACCACCGCTACGACATCTTCGGCAACCAGACGCTCATAGGCCCCGACCACATCCCCGTGAGAATCCTCAATAACCAGTGTAACCGAGGGCTCTCCGGCGACATGAAACGACCGTTGTGCAACAAGCATCCCGCTCAGCGCGCGATAGCCCACCGCCCGATTCGGGCCGCTCAGCGGTAGGAGAGCTCCGATCACCAGCCTCTCAGGACCGGAGACGCTGGCCAGGGTCACCGACAGTTCTGCCGCTCGATCCGCCGCCTCGATGGTCAAAAAATCCGGCGCGATCTCATTGAATATAACCTGAAGGGCTTCGGCGCCCTCCTCTTCCAGTTCGGCGTGTACCTCGGATCGAATGAACGCCCACGCGCCTACTGCCCGAACCAGCGGTTCATCACTGGCCAGAAATGATTGAACTCTCTCTTGAGTCAGACCGGACTCCGCCTCAAACGCTCGAGCCACGGCGAGTAAACTCAGGTCGGAGGGTGCTTCCCGGGGAGCATCGACATCAGCGGATTCCGCATTCTCGGCGCTCTCAATTCTTTCGTCTCTCAAAGCCCGTTCCAGCCCGTGCAATTTACCCCAGGCGATCACCGAGTCTCCCCGGCGATCGGCGTTTCCGAGTCCTTCAGCGATCAGGGGCCAGATCCAGCGTCGGTCCGTTATACGAACCACCGGACTCATCGAGGCGCCCGGGTATTGCTCGAATACCGCAAGCGCTGAGGGTACGTCCTCATTGAGTGCGTGACCCACTGCCAGATAGACAGCCGCTCCGTAGCGAATTCGATCATCGACTCTTCGGGAGTTCCAGAGAGGCTCCAGGAGTGTGAACACTTCCTGAGAGACCTGCTCCCGCTCTTCTTCACCGGAGAATTGGCCGTCAATATCGCCCAGAAGGGCCCGCGCGATAAAGAGCTCTGCCAGGTCTGCGGTCTGATCGCCGGAATGGCTCGCCTGGAGGAGACGAAATGCCTCCACCGCATCATCCCACCTCTCTTCATCGAGCAAATCCAGCGCGGCGTTAAACTCCGCCTGAACTTCGGGAGACTCCGACTCAATGGGCGGCGCCGTCTCCAATTCTCCATTCGACGGCGGCGATGGTGTAGTGCACGCGGCAACCACGAGACAGAGGGCTACCAATAAAAACCATCGCCCCTTGAGAGTTTCACCGTCTGACCAACTCAATTTCGACTCCAGATTCAATTCGTAGCAAATGTGGACCCCCTATATTTCAGTCCTCGAGACCGCGGGGATATCGTTAAACGGTGTACCACATCTTTCTTCTTCCACGAAATTATCTGGAAACCAACATCTCACGCGGAACGGCCCTGTCGTCGCCGTATGCTTGCGATATGTCGGGCGTGGCGAAAGGCGCTCTGTTCCTCCGTCAGCCCCGCTTCTGCCCGATCACATACGCCCAGATTAAAGACCAGACATTTCGGCCCGCCCCCACCCTTCCCAAAAAACTCGGAGACGTCCACGGTCACCACTTCGATTCCCAATTTGGCAATGGCCTTCTGAGTTTTCTTACGCACACCATCGGCACAGAAGAGATATCGCGCGTCGCCAACCTCGACGTAAAAGGAGTTGCCGAAAAACTTCTTGGCGTCCTTCTCTTCGAGCTCAATGAGACGTTCGCCAAAGGTCTTCTTCAATTTCTTCTGGGACTTCTTATCGAAGGCCTCGAGATAGGCCATACAATCGCCGCCCAGATCACAGAGAGCCGTATCGCCGTGATAATAGGCCGGGTCTACGAGCTTCAGAGTCACCACATCGGTCTTTAAGACGCCGCTCTCTAGCCAGTCGCCCACTTCTTCATCGCTGCGAAAGCCGTGGGAGAAGATCCAGACCTGGTCGTCGCCTCCCCCGATCGGAAAAGCGTCGGCCTCCCCTTCCCAGCTCCACTGGTCGGGATAGTCGGTCACCGGAATTCCGAAATTGGTCATGAACTCGATGAAGCGTTCGGTCTCGCCCATTCGATGTTCAGCGGTGAAATGACTGGGGAAAAACCCTTTTTGTGGAGAGGGCTTCTCATCGAGGCGACCCAGC
>SKNI01000014.1 GCA_007120615.1 Myxococcales bacterium
CTGCTCGTCGCTCATCCCGGCGATTGACGACCATAAAAAAGCCCCGGCGAAACTCGCCGGGGCTTTTTATTTGGTTCCCATAGGAACTATTTAATCAATCAACATCATTCCTCATCATCATCGTCGTCATCATCAACCTCTACCGACGTGGTGCACAACGGCTGAGTGCGAGTTCCACAGTCGACACAAACCTGAATCGGGAATCGGAAGATATTGGACTCCACATCATTTCCGGCCATCGTCTCGCCGTGAAGTTGAATCTCGGCCACAAAGGTCAGGGGCCGGGACGTAACCGAATTCGCGGTCAAAAAGTCTCGAAAGAGGTCTGCTTCCTGCTGCCCGTTGATCAAGGGGATATTATTGACGCCCACTCCACCACCGGATCGGACCAGCATACTGAAGACACGCTCATATTCGACGTCTTCCAGTGCAGCGGCGCCGCCGGCAAACCCGAAGGTATTATCGTCGGCCGGGAAGGTTATCGTCGCCGAGGTGACGATCACATCGTTCTGGTTCAAGGGAAGATTGCTAAATCCACCGCCACCACCACCACCGCCCTCGGCACCGACCTGTCGACTGTCGACGAGCTGGTTCTGATACATGGCCGCGAACTCATAGACGTTGGCCGCCCCTGCACTTCCCTCCAGGGGAGTCCGGGGCTGTCCGATGGTGGCCAGACTCTCCAGGTCGACAAATCCCTGGGTGTAGACCAGTCCCGGGTTGTCCATATCCAGCGTATAGGAGCAGAGAAACCCTTCGCTTTCGGCATCTCCGACGACGCTACCCTGAAGCAGGATCGAAGCCTGCTGATCAACACAGGCCGTCAAACTTACACCTGCCATCAACACTGCGACGAAGACCACTTTCCATTTCATATTCATTCTCTTCTCCTCTTACCACGGTGCTCCAACAGGGAGCAGCTCTCGCCATTTCGGCGAATTTAGCTTCGTTTTAACTCGTTATGGGCAGGGTCTCTGTGATTAATGGTCTCAGAAATGCCCATGAAAATCCAGTTTTACTGCTCATTCATCTCTAAAGGTGTCGCCTTCCAGGGTTCCCGCGGACATCACGCCCAGCGCTTCCGCCCGGTTAACAATCCGAGGAGTGATGAAGATCAACAGCTCCGAGCGATTCTCGGTCTCCGATTGTGATCGGAAGAAGAATCCCAGAATCGGAATCTTATGTAAGAAGGGCACCGCCGAGACGCTATAACCGGTGTTCTGCGAGTAGATGCCACCGATGACGGTAGTGTCGCCGTCTTTGATGAGCAGCTCCGTCTCCGCCTGGTTTCGAATGATCGTGGGATCGCCCCGAGCACCGGTGTTCTGGAAGTCGGGCTCGTTCTTGGTGGCATCGATCGTCAGGCGGATATTTCCATCGGGCGTTACATGAGGCGTAACGGTCAACTCCAGGGTGGCGTCGACGAAGACCGTCTGCACACCGGCGGCGCTGACAACGCTGATGGGAATGCTCGTTCCCTGACTGATGGTGGCCTGCCGATTGTCGAGGGTCAAAATTCTCGGGGAGCTGATGATCTTGGCGTGACCGGCATCTTCCAGAGCCGAGAGGCGAAGGTTCAAGTTCACCGCACCTCCGACGCTGCCCATCGTCAATCCGAGAGCACCACCAGAACCGGTACCGGTTGCTGCCGGCAGGTTGACCGCGAAGTTCGGGTTATCCGAGGTTCCAGCCACCGGAGTCTGACCGTCGGTCGCTCCACCGGCCAGGCCCAGGACGTTCGGGAAGATCAGCCCGGTGGGATTTCCGCTTCCCTGGGAGAAGGCCAGATCACCACCCCACTGGATGCCGACCTGACGGGTGAAGTTATCGTTGGTCTCTACGATCCTGGCTTCGATCAACACCTGCGGCACCTGAGCATCGAGGGTCTCGATGAGCATCCGAATCGAATCCAGGTTGTCGCGCAAATCCTTGATGATCAACGTATTGGTTCGATTGTCCACCGAGACGCTTCCTCGGGGACTGAGCAGACCGTCGACCTGGGTGGTCAATTCAGCGGCCGAAGCGTAATTGATGGGGAGCAAAAACACTTCCAGCGGCTCCAGGGCCTGAGCCTGGGCTCGCGCCTGAGCCCGGGCGTCCTGCTCCGATTGCAGCGTGGACTGGGGGGCGACCCGAATGACATTTCCTCGAACCTCAAACCCCAGTTGCAGCGACTGCAAGATGGTCAAAAATGCCTGATCCAGCGGGACGCTGCGAAGTCGCATCGTCACCGCTCCGCTCACGTCACTGCCGGCGATGATATTGACGCCACTCTCCGAAGAGATCAGACGCAATACGTTCTCCACATCTGCATTTCGCAGATCAATGGTCAGACGCTGCCGACTCATTCCGGGAACCGTATTGACCTGAGTCGGATCGGCGACCACTCGCGGGTAATTGGGGGGAGCCGAGGTTACGCTGTCGCCGTCGGTCAATCGCTGGGGGCTGGAATCACCGGCCAGCTGAGGCCCCTGGGTGGAGACGGAGGGGGCAAATTCCCAGACTACGCTATTTCCTTCCTGACGAATTACCTCCGAGGAATCGCTGCGCAGATCGGCTTCCATGCGGACCTTGCCGTCTTCTACGGTGAAGCTCGACAAAAACCGCACCGCTCCGCCCTCGGCGTCGGCACTGAGGGTCTGCTCCAGATGCTCGGGCAAGGTCATATTATTGAAGATCATTACCGCTCGGCCGCCGTCGTTGACCGTTTCAAAATGGCCGGGACGGTCGAGATCGACCACGATTCGAGAGTAGCCCTCATCGCTGGTTTCCAGTCGAACCCCGTGGATCGCATTTTCCTTTGCCGGATCAACGGCCACCGCCTGGGCGGCTCGACCTTGTTCGCTGGCAGGCTGTGCTTCGGCAGCTCGTCGTTGCTCTTCAATAAGAGCGCGCTCGGCAGCCAGAGCCGCCTGGGCTGCTCGGGCGGCTTCGGCTTCCCGGGCCGCATTCTCGGCTCGCTCGGCGGCTTGCCGGGCTCGGGCCTCATCGCCCTGACGAGCCTGCTCCAATTCACGGCGGGCCTCTTCCAACTCTCGGCGGGCCTGCTCCGATTGCTCGAGGCTGGCTCGCAACTGAGCGATCTCGCTGTCTCGATCCGAGACCGCCTCGGTCAGTTGAGCCAGTTGCTCTTCTGCCTGTCGGGCTTCCCGCTGAGCCTGCTGCAGTTGTTGTTCTCGCTCACGTTGTACCTGCTGCAACTGCCGGCGCTCTTCTTCCAATTCCGCGACTGCATCATTGTCTCCACCTTCTCGCAACTGTGAGAGGCGCTGCTCCAGCTCGGCCTCTCGTGCCTGAGCCTGCTGAAGCTGACGTCGCTGTTCGGTGATCCGGTTCTCCGCCTGCTGAACTTCATTGCCCATCTCTTGAATTCGAGCCTGAGCAGCCTCTTTATCTGCGGAGAGAGAATCCAGGGACTGGCGAGTATCGCCAAGACGGCTCTCCAGCTCCGCGGCTCGCTGTCGAGCTTCGTCGCCGCGGCGCTCATTTTGCCGGGCCAACTCCAACGCTTCTTGATAGGCGTCTTCTGCGGCCTGAGCTCGCGCCTGGGCCTCTTGATAGCGCTGTCGCTCTTGATCTCGCTCCGCTTCCAGCTCGGCGACGGCCTGACGCATCTCGTTTACCTGCGTCTCTCGCTCGTCGACCTGGGCCTGGGCCTGTTGAAGGGCCTGATTTTGCCGGGAGATGGACTGCTCAAGCTGGCGACGCTCTTCACCACTGGCCGCATCTCTCTGCTGGCGCATCTCGGCCAGCTCCTTACGAGCTGAATCCAACTCACTTCGCGTGGTGTCCAACTCTCCGACGGCTTCGTCGTAGGCCTGACGCCGCTGCTGAGCTTCCGACTCGTAGCGCTGCTCCGTACGCTGGAGCCGGGTCCGGGCCTCGGCCAACTGCGACTCGCGCTGGCGGAGCTCTTCATCGTTCTGAGCGACCGCAGGCGATCCTGCCTGACGACCTTCGCCATCGACAAAGACCACCACCGCGTCTCCATCGGTGCGCACGTCATAATGGGCCGGCTCATCAAATCCGATCACCAGCCGGGCTACGTTCTGGAAGCCATCTTCAAACTCGATCAATCCCACCCGGCTTATGACACCGTTGTAGATATCCTCGCTCAAGCCCTCTTCTGCGACTCGGCTGTTGGACAGATCCACAAATAACCGGGGAGGGTCGTCGAGCTTAAAGACCGAGAAGGTCGCCACTTCGCTGCCCTGGATGCGGATATAGGTTCCGTCATCTCGTTCATCGACGGTGAGCCCGTCGACCGCGTTGAGGTCGGCTTTTTGTTGTCCCGACGTTTGCGCCAGAACCGGTGCACTCCAAATCAGCGAGGCACAAAGCATCAATACCGGCAATTTCCATTTCATAGCACGACTCCTGCGTCTCGCAGCGTTTGGCAATCCTTTCTCGGCCCAACCGGCCTTATATTGGCCATCATTCGACCCTTGTAACGCCCTTCGGCGATTTTCATCTTGAGATTCAGTCATTGGTTTTGCCTTGGCGGTGCCAGGCCGGGAAAACGCCCGTCTTCAGCTGGCACTTCTCTTGTTGATTGATCCCGCTCTGATTCCGCCATCTCGCGATAGGAGCGCTCCAGGGCCTCGCGGCCGCCTTCGGTCTCCAGGAGTCGGCGCAGTGCCTCTTGTTCTTCCTCCGACAACGATTCATCCCCGGTGCCCAGCTCCCGCTCTCGCATTCGAACCGTCACCGATGAGCCCCGTTCATCACCTTCGCGAATCTCGACCTCATTTTGGCGAATATTCTGAATCACACCGTTATTGCGCCCGATGCGGTCTCCTTCCTTGGCAAAATGTCCGTACCCCGAAGGGTCCACGAACATCGCCTTGGGGACGGTGGTTTCGCTGATGATCGTCACAAGACTCAGCGAATTGAGCCCGTATTGCTCCAGCGGCTCCACCGGTCGCATCTGGTCTTCACTCTCCTCTTCCTCCTGGGTTCCGAGGACGTCTACATTGGGTCGGAAGGGATTGCGACGCACCGGATAATCGGGCCTGGAATACTCTTCGGCCTCTTCAAAATCGTCGTATTCATCGAAGTCGACCTCGGCCACCTCGTCGGTGTCGGAGCCTCCACGACGGTCTCGATCCGGTGGCGGACCAGGGAGATCGTCGCCACATGCGATGACCAGGGGAGCGGCCATCATCAGGGCCATCATACCGACCAACCATCTGGCCCATCGGCTTCTCTGCCCTCGCTGCGACCTGTCTTTGACTGTCCTCATTCTATCACCTGTCTCGCCTGAATCATCGTCCATCACGCTTCGAAATTCATCACCGCTTGTGCACAAGGGCTTCATCAATTCGGATTCCACTGATAGGTCGTGGCCTGGGCTGACACCGTCAACTCTCCATCCGGGGTCAGGCCGGAGCCAGTACGTCGGATGTTGATCTGACGGATATTTACGATCCGTGTCATTCGACCTACGAAAAAGAAGAAATTGGTCACTTCATCAAAGCTGCCCGTCAGATCCATATCGACGGGGATCTCGATGAAATCGGTCCGGGAGATGTCCTCATTTCGCCGAAATCGGTTGATGCTCAACCCGGCGGTCTGAGCCTGATTATGAATCCGCTGCAACAGGCTTGGAATCTCGGCACCCTCCGGGAGCTTTTCTCTTGCCACATGCAACTGAGCGGTCAGATCTTCCAATCTCGCCACCACCTGGGCCTGGTTCTCCCGGATCTGTTCCAGGCGATCCGCTTCTCGCTGCAGCGAGGTTGCCTGGGTCTCCAGGTCGCTGATCTCCTCGGTCATGGGATTGTGAATCACCATCAAATAGCCCACCGCTACCGCCACCGCCACAATCACCAGGCCAACTACTTTTTGAGCCAGGGGGACGGAGTTAAATTTATCGATAAAATCATTCATACCGGGAATCCTCTTTTCGCATCCATATCAGGCGCTTTAGCCTTCATCGTTATCAAAGCCGGTGTAGCTAAGCTCACCATAGATTCGAAACCGAACCAGACTATCTCGCTCTCTACCCATGCGTTCCACGACATCGAGTTGTACGTTGTCGAAATGATACGCCGTGGTCATCCGCTGCAAAAACTCCGCCACATCGTCGGCGGTGCCGGCGAACCCGTTAAGGGAGAACTCTCCCTCGGCTTCGCTGAAATCCTGAACCCACAACCTGCGGGTATCCCAGTCCACGTTCCAATCGCGACGCAATTGATTGACCCGATCTTCTTCATTGCGGTAGGGACTGAGCATCGCCTGGATCTCATCGAGCATTCGAACCGGTCCGATTCGCCGAGCTTCCAGCTCACTGAGGACCGCCAGCTGCTCGTTCAATTGCTGAACCTGAGCTTCCAATTGCTCCGCCCCGGCCACATCCCGCTCCAGTCCCTGAACCTCTTGTTCCAGGGCTGCGACTTCGGTTTGCTTCTCCGAGAGCTGCTCGTTGACCACCGCGTAGATGGCGAAGAGGATTACCAATTCAATGACGATCAGGCCGACGAAGAGAATGATCTGAACCCGCCCCTGGGACCGCCGCCGAGCTTGCTTTATGGGTAATAAATTAACGCGAATCATCGTTCGTTCGTCCTCCGCAAGGCCAATCCGACACTGATCGCGGCGATGGGTGACCACCGCTGGATGCGATCCGGGGAAAACTTGCTGTCATCGTAGGAGATATTTCGAAACGGATTGATAAGCTCGGTCTTTACACCGCTGATCCGCTCGATGGTCCGCACCAATGAGGGAATTGCCGCTGTCCCACCGGAGACGGCGATCTTATCGATCTGGCTGTCTGCAGCAGTGGCCGCGTAGAAATCCAGCGAACGCTGAATCTCATGGGCCATATCTTCGGCTTTATCCTGAATGATACTCTCTACTTCCTGAGGCAGGACTTCATCGGAGCTGGTTCCTGGTCCTCCACCCATCTTATAGAGTTCCGCCTCCTGGTAGGTGATATTGAGCTGTCGCTGGATCTCTTCGGTAATATCACTTCCACCCAACGAGAGATCTCGGGTGAACATCGTCACCCCGTCGGTGACGACGTTCATGGTCACCACCGCATTGCCAATATCGAGCAGCACCACCGTCTCGCCGCGGTGAAACCCGTAATTGACCTCGTACATATTCTGAAGGGCGAAGGCATCGACATCGACCACCAACGGGTCCAGACCGGTGTCCAGACAGACCGTCGTATAATCGTTGATCATCTCTTTTTTGGCGGCCACCAGGACCACGTCCATCTGGCCTTGCTCGGTCTTGGGTGCCACCACTTCAAAGCCGATAAAGACGTCCTGGATATCAAAGGGGATGTGCTGTTCGGCCTCCCATTGAATGGACTCTTCCAATTCTTCCTGGGTCATCAGGGGCAGACGGATCTTTTTGACGATCACCGTATTTCCCGAAACGCTCAGGGCTGTCGACTTGGTCCGCACTTTATTTCGATCCAATAACACCCCCACCGCGTCCGCTACCGCCGTGGAGTTCATCAGCGCTCCATCTACGATCGTTTCCGGTGGTAATTTGGCGTGATCGAAAGCCAATAGGGTCAATCCCCGCTTAGTGCTCTTGAGGACACACATCTTGACGGCACTCGATCCAATATCGAGCCCGACGCAATTGCGTCCTTTAGCCATCGCCATCGCCATGTGACTACTCCTTAACTTAAAGCTGTACTCGAAGAATTCTTGTGGCATGTTGCCACGGTAATCAAAAGAGTGTCAAGAATTCTACCATTTCCGGACCATTTGGACTGCCGGTATCTTGGACCGGCTCTCTTCAATGGCACTAACCTTTTCGCCATGTTCTGTTACGTAGTGTACATCAGATGAGAGCCGGGGAAAGTTTTTTTATCAGAAAGTCCATAACAACTCGTAACACCCTGTAATCAAGGCCGCTGATGGTGTTGGGACCTTCCCTTCTTCCTCCCATCTCCACTCTGGTGGCAATACTTTCGAGCTTCTCGACATCTTGATTCGGGGACGGGCACCTGGTGGTCGGTAGATGGTCAAACTATTTTTAAAAAAAGGAGGCGATCGGAATAAAACGCTTCCCAGAGGCCCGATCTACCCGATCTCTGTTGATCGGATCGAAGTGGTCGCTCCACGACCTCCATCAGGGACTCTTTTGTATCAATGACCTTGAACTCCTGTGCTGATGTTATAAACTCCCCTCGTTACTGAGGACTGAGATTCGATGGCTTTGCCCGGGAGTGTGGATGGCGTGGACTGAAAAAATCCGTCTCGTTACTGGATTTGACACTTTACGGTGATTAGCTTTCCCTGTATCCAAGGAAGCCTTACGTCCTGTTTTTTAACCCGTTTTCGTCCGGTTCTACCGGTTTCGACGTCCTATATACGTGTGGGTATTGCGATGAGTCCTGAACAACTTGAGGAGTTTCGGCAGATTCTCCGTGATGAGAAAAAACGCCTCCTCCGAAAAGCCGCTCATACCATCAAGAATGAAATCGAGCTCTCCAAAGACGATATGGCCGATGAGGCTGATCTGGCCAGCGCCTTGACCGATCAGAACCTGAGCCTTCGCCTTCGCGGCCGAGAACGATATCTGATGGAGAAAATCGACCTCGCCATCGAGCGCATCGATGAAGGCGAATTCGGAGAGTGTGTCGTCTGCGGTGATGATATCGCCGTCAAACGTCTGCGCGCTCGACCGGTCACCACCATGTGCATTGCCTGTAAAGAAGAGCAAGAACGCCGAGAGCGCCTCTACTCCGATTGATCGTTGGCATCACCTCTTTTTTGCTGGCGCCTGGAGTGTGGCCTACCTCGGCCACAATTCCGGACGCCTTCTCTATACCTTTTGTCTTCTGGATCGCCATGGCTCAGCATTCTCTTCATCTCTTTGATTGTCGTACCGCCAAGGAGTTCGGCCAGGACCTTGAGCACTACATGTACGA
>SKNI01000551.1 GCA_007120615.1 Myxococcales bacterium
CGACCACTTCCCCTACATTGCTCACAGCCTCACAATCGCTTTGTCCTGGAGGACATACACATTGACCGGAGACGCAATCTTCTCCCGCGAAGCATTGACGGTCACATCGACCGCAGAAATTGGGGTCTTGAGATACGTCGACGCATTCACCACCACAGGCCAAAAACCCCTGGTCGCAATCTTTATCGACGCAAACCCCCGAAATGCATTCCTCGCCACTACCGCAATCTTCCCCACATTCTCCGCAGTGCTCAAAATTCGTGGAAAGGTCTACACAATTCTCCTGACAAACCACCAGACGTGCGGGACAGGTGCACACATCGCCCTCGCAGTCTGCCCAAATCTCACCATCTCCGGAGTTGCTTCCGCCGCCCGACGACACGCCGTCATCACCACAGGCCACCAGACACATAGAAACCACCAGCATCAGGAAGATTCTAAGACCACTCATAGCAGCACCTCTTTTGGGGGATTGGCGCGTCAGAACGCTTCTGCATCGTAATCGAAATGCTCCACGGCATTCAATGATTCGTCCTCCCTTTCTTCAAGGTATCGTACTCAACCTGTGTACGGTTTCTTCTCCCGACCCAAGAGGAATACAAGCCGTTCGTGTACTCTGGTGTAGATACGAATTTGACCTCCAATGTTCACACGCGTCCTTTTTTCTCTCCTGACTGATTCTGTCCAGTGCCAACGGGTCCTGATCATGAGTATTTCTCGATTCCTCTACCCGCTTCTTTTTGCATTCGTAGCGCTCGCCGGTTGCGCAAGCTGCGACTCCGAAACCAGCGGAGCCCAGGATCCCCACGATGCGGGCGAAGACTCCTCCCGGGATATCTCGGAACAAGACTCCTCGGATCAAGACGGGACGGACTCCGGGCCAGACGATCTGGACGGTTCCATACTCGAACCATTCGACGCCGATCTCGATGGCGCTTTTTCTCAGCCTGATGCCGAGGATTACGGCTGTGGCCTCTATCAGGAGGACTGTGAAGGCGTGTGTACAGCCATCAGTGTCGACCCCCACAATTGCGGTGGTTGCGATATCACGTGCTCCGACGACGAGGTCTGCTCCAGCGGTCAATGCGTCGATGAAGCTGATTGTCTGTCAGGACTTGACGCCTGCCAGGGAAGTTGCGTCGATCTAACCTGGTCCAATGATCATTGCGGGGCCTGCGAACAGGCCTGTGACCCCGGCCTCGGCTGTGTAGACGGAGAATGTGTTGAGTCCGTCGAGCTCGGCGAAGCCCCCGCATTTTGTGTCGGCGGGGGGCCTCCTATTTTCTTCGACGAGAACCAGGAGGAATGCAGTGGAGAACTGGCGGAGTCCACGTTTCGCTGGGGGGCCTGCGGATGTGAGGGAATCTCGATGAATGGCCCCTTGATGGTCGACGCCTACGATAGCGCCCTTGGTCCCTATACTCCGGGCGGACTCGGCGGCGGTGTGGGTACCAACGAGGACCTCTCCGGAAATGAATCGGTTCACGTCTCCGGCACCCTCTGGACTGGCGGTGATTTCAACGTCAACGAGAACAGCTCCGTCGGCCAACGACTCTACTGCGGAGGCGACGTCAATATCTCCGGCGGTGGTGACCTCTCGGTAGGGTCACACTCCTATATCGTAGGAGATATCCAGGTTGAGACCATGGCCATCGATGGCGATCTCTACGTCACCGAGGATTCAACACTGGAGGGCGACATCTCCTATCAAAATCTATCGGTGCAGAACTTCGACATTGGCCGTGCCTGTAGCGCCTGCGACGAAGACGAGCGAATCGACATTGTTGGAATTGTCGACTACCGAAGCGTTTTCAATGACAACGACCTCATCGGACTGAGCCCTGACGCCCTCTCCGGCTCCGGCGCTGACCGACTCCGGCTGGAGTTGCCCTGCGGTAATTATTACCTCGACGAGATCGACCGCGACGGCCCGACCACCATCGTCGCCACCGGCAACACCGCCCTTTATGTGGGTGACGATATTCACGCCAACAACGAATTGACCATCACACTTACCCCGGATGCTCAATTCGACCTTTTCGTCGCCGGAGACGTAGACGTAGGAAACGATTTCCGCCTCGGGTCGCCGAATTACCCCGCCCTGATGAGACTCTATGTAGGCGGTGACGCTGGAATCGGAACTAACGACAACGTTCAACTCGCTGCATTTGTCTATACAGTCCCCGGGCGCTTCGACACCAACCAGGCAGTGGAAATCTTCGGCGGACTCTTCGCCATGGAGATCACCACCAATGATACACTGACCATTCATTATGACCGTCGGATCGGGTCCATGGGCCAGAGTTGTCCCGATGATGATCCCGATGACGATCCAGATGATGACCCCGATGCAGGCGACGACCCCGATGGGGGTGTCGACCCCGATGCGGGCGATGACCCCGGTACCGACCCTGTCTGTGCCAGCGGTGGCGATAGCTGCGATGAAGACGGCGATTGCTGCACACCACTGACCTGCCACGAAAATCGCTGCTCCCTACTGAGCTGCCAGCCGTCCTTTGACACCTGTCGTATCAATAGTGATTGCTGCACTGGGGTCTGCGCGATCACCTCCGGCGAGGAAAGTGGGATCTGCATCGTTAACTGACCTGATAACAACATCAAATTCACTCTTTCACTAGCTATATGAGGCTCTTATGCTCAAATCTCAATACTGGAAGATTTCCATTCTCTTTGCCGCACTGACAACTCTCCTTCTGATGACGGCGGCTTGTTCCGATGATCCCGACGATGGGTTTGAAGATCAGTGCTCCGGCCCCTACACCGTGGTGTGCGACGATCAGTGCATCACAACTCAGACGAACCCTGACCATTGCGGAAGCTGCGGCACGACCTGCGGCGATGGCGAGGCCTGTTTCTCCGGGCAATGCGTCGACACCTGCAGTGCCGGGCTCCAGATGTGTGGACGCAATTGCGTCGACGTCGACACTGACCCTGACCATTGCGGACAGTGTGAGAGTCCCTGTGGTGACCAGCAAGGGTGCAGTCTGGGCGTGTGCGTTGAATCCATGGCTTTTGATCGCGACGATAATCTCTGTCTGTCTGGTGGACCGGCTATCGTGATCGAAGACCCCACATCCGGGGATCGCTGCAGTGGCCAACTTCGGCAGGAGCTCTTTTCCCATGCCCTATGTAGCTGCGACCGCGCCGTCTTCGAGGGTGATATCCACACCGATGGCTTTGATAGCGCTCTTGGCCCCTATGAGCCGGACCTTTTACTCGGTCCGGTCGGGATGAACGATCACCTCGACATGGAAGGCAACGCTACTTTTGACGGCTCCGTCACAACAGCGGGACGACTCGAAGCCGACGAAGATCTCTCCATCACACAAGACCTATCGGTTGGTGAAAACCTTCTCGTATCCGGCGTGGCAACCGTCGACGGCGATGCAGCCATCGCCGATGGAATCTCGGCTTCAACTCTTACCGTAGGCGGAAGCCTTATCGTTCCCGAAGGCACCGACGTCGAAGACTACTCGTACGGCCAACTCGTAGAGGAAGATGTCACCGTCGATCCTCCCTGTCCTTGCGACTCCATCCCTGACATCGCCGCTATCGTCTCCGCCCGACGGGACAAAAATGACAACGACCATATCAATCTCGAGGCCAATATCCTCACCACTCACTACGACTCCATCCAGCACCTCGCCCTGCCCTGCGGACACTTCTTCCTCAATGGAAGTGACATCGAGACGGACCTAACGATCGTCGTTCACGGGCGCACTGCGATCTACGTCGACGACACCTTCACCACATCGGGCGACCTTCGAATCTTGCCTGCTCCGGGAGCGGAGCTCGATCTTTTCATCGACGGCCAGATCACCGCGGAGGGTACGTTGACCCTCGGTTCCCCCAATTATCCGGCGGCTACCCGCATCTACATCGACGATCAAATCTCCTTTGAGGGCGACGTTCAACTCAACGGCTATCTCCTGGGTGAAGATCACATCACCCTGGAAGGTGACCTCGAAGTATTCGGTGGCCTCTTCGCTGGCAATCTCCTCTCCGCTGAAGGCAATACCTCCGTCCACTACGACCACCAGGTTCGCGAAGCCACCGATCCCGAAGTGACCGCCGGCACCTGCCCCGATCCCGACGCCGACGACTGATCCTCCTCACAAGCCGAAACCTGCGATCGCCGTACCCAAACTGAGTACGATATCTGCTCCGAGAGAGGCGAATTGCGACCGTTTTTGCTCTACGATCGATTCTCGATGGACCCGCACATCTTCGACCGTAATTAGGTCGATAACCCGACCTGGATATTCTCTTTCGCATCCAGGCGGGCGTGTGGGAAACGACCCAGTGAGGAGAAGAGGAAATGATGAGCCTGAGGCGATTGAAATTGCTATTCCCCATATTGATCTGCTTTGCGTTGGTGATTGGAACGGGTTGCTCCGATGACGAGTCCGCCAGCACCGAAAACAGCGGCAATACCGGCAATGACGCCGGCGGCGACACCATCGACGATGATGCCGGTGCCACAGACGACACCGGCGGATCGACCACCGAGTGCGACACCTCCCAGACTCTCTGCGACGGCCAATGCGTCGACCTCGCCTCGGACTCCGACCATTGCGGCGGCTGCGACGAAGAGTGCGCCTCCGACGGAGTCTGCGATGAAGGGATATGTCGCTGTCCCACGGGGCTGGTCAACTGCGGCGATCGCTGCGCCGACCTCTCCACCGAATTCGACAATTGCGGCGAATGCGACGAAGACTGCGATACCAACCAACAATGCGTCTCCGGCGGTTGTACCGCGCTTAGCTGCGACGCCGGTCTCCTGGCATGCTACGGCAGCTGCATTGACCCTTCCTCCGACGTAGACCACTGCGGCGGCTGCGGCAACGACTGTGAAGGCGGGCGACAATGCCAGTCCGGCGTCTGTGTCTGCCCGGTGGGGCTCTTACGTTGCGATGGTGAGTGCATCGACCCCACAAGCGATCGCGATCACTGCGGTCTCTGCGAGAACGACTGCGCCGTCAGCGAAACCTGTGAAGCCTCCAACTGTGAACCCGTCTCCTGTCCCACCGGAAACATCGCCTGCTGGGGCGATTGTGTCGATCCTTCCTCCGACGTAGACCACTGCGGCGGCTGCGGAGAGAGCTGTCCTGATACCGCCTCCTGTGAGTCTGGAGCCTGCATCTGCCCCACCGGCCAGACACTCTGTAGCGGAGAATGTGTCGATCTCTCCGATGACCTCCTCCACTGCGGCAGCTGCTCCAACGATTGCGACTCCGATTTTGGTAGCTGCACCTCCGGAGATTGCGGCTGCCAGGCAGGTTTGACGATCCTTGAAAACAATGACTGCGTCGACACCCAGAATGACCCCCTTCATTGTGGCCAGGCAAACGAGGCCTGCGGTGATCGAGAGATCTGCTCTCAGGGTGACTGCCTCTGTCGGCCCGGTCTCACCCGCTGTGGCACGCAATGCGTCGACATTCAATCCGATCCCAATCACTGCGGAGAGTGCTCTGAGGCTTGCGACGATGTCTGCTTCGACGGCGAGTGCCGGGGCGGAGCCGAGTGCGAGGACTTCGGCGCCGAGGACTGCGACCCGAGAGAGGCCCAATGCGTCCTGGAAGACGATATGGAGTTCAACTCCCTTCATTGCGGCGGGTGCAATGACGTCTGTGAGGTTGACGAGGTCTGCGTTGAGGGCGGCTGCGAAGAATACAGGGTCGGCCGGGGCTGCGATAGTTGTCCCTGCAACCAGTGCGACGGCGACCTCTGTTGTATCCAACCGGGGACTGACGACGTTGTGATTTGCGTCGAGGGAGACGTCTGTCCCTGAACCACTTTTCGGCAGTTGAACAGGACTGCAAGTAAAAACGCCCTCCGTGCGACCATTTCGTCGACCGGAGGACGTCTCTTTTTTCGGTATCTGCTGCCTCTTCAGGGTTCCACGGTCAAATAGGAGATCTGGGAGAGCGCCGAGTCGTAGATCACGATATGAGCGACATAAGAACCGTCTACGGCCACCCGCTGCCAGAAGGCTCGTTCCACAAGAGTGTCCTGAATCTCGTGAGTCTCCCAGGAATTGCCGTCCCATCGGGTATATCCAAAGTCGCTCGTTGTAGAGGTCAGATGAATACTGAACACAACGTGGGGATCCCCTCTGTCGTCGATGTCGATATACGGCACCGATGCCGTATCGACGGGAGTCACCACTTCATCCTCCCAGGTTCCGTTCACCCGACTGGTCATCTTTAATCCATCGTGGGGTGAGTCGGGAGGACGATGTACGATCCTGATCTCGTCGGATGGACCCACCGCCATATGATGAACCTGGGTGGCGTTCTCCGCCGCCAGCTCCGTGGTCCACGTCCCGCCGATGCGCTCTGCGATGAAGATCTGGTCTTGCTGTCCGATCCAGGTCGAGACCACCGGAGATCCGTCGCTTTTTAGCCCCAGCGAGACCCAGGGATTATTATGATCGGCGAGTACCGTAAAGCTCTGGCGCAGCCACGTTCCATCCGGGCTGCGACGCGCATAATGGATTTGATCCGAATCATCACCGATAAAGTGGACCGTCCCGTCGTCGCCCACTTTTATGTCCGTATACCCACCGCTCAACTCCTCATTCCACACATCTTCCTCGTGCCAGCCCGAGCCGTCGCGGTGGAAATACAGCCACTCGTTAAATTTACGGGTCACCACATGAGGATCTCCTTTGGAATCGAGATCCAACCTCAGATTGATCGACGGCCCCGTATAATCGGCGAAATTTTGGCTCAGCCACTGACCGGAGATGCGCTGGGCCAGGTGTAGCTTATTGGTTGTCTCGCCAGAGACATTTTCGGCGAATACGATCATCGGATTTCCATCGTCGGTCACCGCGATATCGATCCGGTCATGGGAGTAGGAGACATCCGCAAAGACACTCTCCACGACAAAGTCACAACATTCCGCCACGCATACGGGGTATTGATCGTGGCACTTTTGTGCCCCGGGACAGTCGCCATGGTCGCTGCATCCTATACAGGTCTGTGACGCGTCGTCGCAGACCAGATCCGTGCCGCAATCCCCATCACTTAAGCAATCGACGCAGTCTCCAGTGTCTGGATCGCAGACGCCCTCCGAGCAATCTACCAGCGCACACGGATCTGTAGTGCCGTCGCCCGTTCCGCCGTCGCCTGTTCCGCCGTCGCCTGTTCCGCCGTCGCCTGTTCCGCCGTCGCCTGTTCCGCCGTCGCCCGTTCCGCCGTCGCCCGTTCCGCCGTCGCCTGTTCCTCCGTCGCCGGTCCCTCCGTCTCCCGTTCCTCCGTCGCCCGTTCCGCCGTCGCCTGTTCCGCTATCGCCGGTCCCACCGTCGCCCGTGCCTCCATCGCCCGTCCCACCGTCGCCCGTTCCGCCTCCGTCCCCATCGGCATCTCCCACATGGGAACCATCTCCCTGGTTCTCGCTGTCTCCGTCCAGCAAGTCACCACCTGCACAGCCCACCCAGAAGATCACGGCCAATCCAATCAATATGACTCGTAACGGCTTCACATCACGCTCTCTATTCAATAGTTGCCAATTTGCTATCCCTTCACTATTCGACGGTCACATAAAAAATCGTCGAATTTGATGAGCTATATCCTGCAATATGAGCCACATAATTATCGTCCACCGCGATCCGTTGATGGGCAGTCTGCTCCACCACAGACTCGGGAACGAGGTTATTCTCCCATTCCGCTCCGTCCCACCGCGTATACGCCAGGGGACTCGCCAGACTGACCTGATAGACAATATGAGGGTCTCCGCGCGAATCGATAGCACCGTTAGGACCATTTGCGGTTTCATCGGGGTCCACGATCTCCTCGACCCATCCACCACTCCCATTTCGCGTCACCTTTAATCCATCATGGGGTGTTGAAATCCCGCGATGAAAAATCATGATCTCATCGGTCGGACTCACTGCCATATGATGAACTTGAGTAGAGCTATTTACCACCAACTCATCGCTCCAGGCTCCACCACTTCGCTCGGCAACAAAGACCTGCCATACGGAATCTTCAAATAACGACCCCGAGACCACCGGCTCTCCATCAACGGTTAGTCCCAGCGCGATCCAGACGATATTCTGACCGTCTCCCCATTCGTAAGTCTGACGCAACCAGGTTCCATCGGTGTTTCGCCGGGCGTAATATAATTCATGCCAATCATTTCCGATGATATGAACCTTTCCATCATCATCGACCTTGATATCGGTATAAAAATCGCCCACCGATTCGTTCCAGACCTCTTCCTGATGCCATCCCGAACCATCGCGCCAATAATATCGCCATTGGTTGAAATTTCGCGCCACGATATGGGGATCGCCCTTACCATCGATATCGAGACGAAGGTTGATCGAAAACTCCGGAAAGTCGCCAAAATCCTGACTGAGCCATATCCCCGATGACTTCTGGGCCAGTCGCAACTTCTCGGCATCTCGGTCACCGAATACGATCATAGGAGTCCCATCTCCGGTGACCGCGATATCGAATGAATTATGACTGGACGAAATACCCGTAAAAGCATCCTGAGTGACGAAGTCACAACACTCCGCCACACAGACGGGATATTCATGGTGGCATCTCTCGGCCCCCGGGCAATCACTATCTTGATGGCATCCCAGGCAGGTATTGGATGCTTCATCACAGACAAGGTCGGTTCCGCAGTCCCCATCACTTAAACATCCGACGCACTCTCCCGTGTCCGGATCACAGACTCCCTCCGAGCAATCGACCAGGGCACATAGATCCGTGGTCCCGTCTCCCGTGCCATCACCGGTTCCGCCGTCTCCGGTTCCTCCGTCGCCCGTGCCTCCATCGCCGGTCCCGCCGTCTCCCGTGCCTCCATCACCGGTCCCGCCGTCTCCGGTTCCTCCATCGCCGGTCCCGC
>SKNI01000650.1 GCA_007120615.1 Myxococcales bacterium
CACCAATACGATGGGCTTGAGTGAATGAGCCAGACTTCGAAGATGGCGACGCTGCTTCCCAGTCAGCCTGGGACTCAGTCTCGACACCATTCCGGTTGTAGATTCCTTCTTTTCCGCCATAAGGCTTTTTTCCTATATGCCATGAGAAATGAAAACGCGTGCTCCGCTCTTATAGTCGAGATGGCCATCTGGCTTCAACAGTCGTAATTTCTACTGGAAAACTGCATATAACACCGCTTTACTTGGCCTGCTCCTATGAGCCGTGTAGGATACCGGCACCCCGTCGGGGATTTTTGGCGGATCGTTCTTGCTCTTTTGAGGTTTGTTTCGTGAGATATTGTCCTACCTGTCAGGCAACATTCGACGGTGAAGAGGTATTCTGTCCCCACGACGGAACCCGCCTCGTCGCCGAGAAAGCTTACCAACCAGGACGTTTGGCCGGAACATCGCTGGCTCAAGCAGTCAACCTGGAAGCCTTTCTCTTCGCTGATCATCTCGGGGAGCGCTATCGAGGGCGCCTCCTCTCCGATAATCGCGAGGTTCGAGTCGTCGTCTTCCATCGAGGGTTCGACGTCGGGCGCCACGCTATCGTCTCCGACCAACTGGCAAAGCTCACCTCACCGCTTCCTCACCAGATTCTGGAGCTGCACTCCCTTCATCTGGACTCGGAGCCCAACTTCTTAATTGAGGAACAGCCCCAGCGGGAGTCCCTCGCTCATCTACTCAAGAAGAAAGGGGCTCTGCCCTGGAAGCAAGCCCTCCATCTGACGATCCGACTCGCGCGTATCCTGGAGTGGCTCGCCGAACAAGGCGTGCCCCATCGGGCGATTCACCCCCACTCCATTTACGTGGACAATCCCCTGAGTTCCTCGATTCAAATTGGGGAGTTGGCCGTCGGGCTGTTGACCTTTCCCCTTCCCACCCTGGAAGCCGACACTCCCCGCGATGCCATCCCTGTCTATCCGGGATTTATCGCCCCGGAGTGGCTCGACGACGACCGCGACGGTGATCTTTCTCAGTGCGCAACCTATACGATCGGCTCGGTCTTGATGACGGCCCTGGGCTTCCCCCTCTTCGATGATGATGAATTGGAGGGGCTCAACCTTAAGAAGTGGTCCACCGATCCCCAGCGCGATCCCATCGATCTCTCTGATCTTCTGGACGCACCCGACCTCCTGCAAGACCTGGCGAATATGCTGGTCGCTCCCATGCCCGAGAAGCGTTTTCAGACCCCTGCTGCGGCAATGGCGGCGCTGGCAAACCTTCTCGACAGTAGCCCCGACGAGGTCGCTCCTCCCCTCGGGCCCAGAAAATCTTCGGCCTTCCTCGAAGATGATCGCCCGATCACGGGACCGGTGCCGTTTCCCGATGCCGAGGATTCTTCTCCGGAAGACGATGAACCCAAATCCATCGCCAAGACCCAGCTTGGGTTTACTCCCAAAAATGCACGGGCCGACAAAAAAACCCACGTCGGCCTTCCGGCGCAGGCCTTCACCGGTGATTTCGATGATGACGAGGAAGAACCCCTCTCTCCGGCGCCACGAGTTATCATCGACGACCCCGGTGATGTGGCAGATAGCGACCGGTCCGATCGCTCCACTGCGCGGTTCACGCTCGAGGATATGAGTGGCGATGAGAAATCTAAAGCAGAAGAAGAAGTAGCCGAAGAAGCCCAGGAGGATAGCGAAAGCGAAGACTCCCATAAGAGCACCCTTATGATGGGCGCAATCTCCGTCGCTGATATTGCTGCGGAAGCGATGAAAGCCGACGCTGACGACGAGCCCGACACTGACGACCAGCCCGACACCGACGACGAGCCCGACGCTGACGACCAGCCCGACCAAGTTCCCGAAGGTGCCACCCAGAAGCACCACGCCGTTGAAATACCAGAACAGAATGATGAAGAATCCGTGATCTCCGGTGAGTCTGAAAGCTCTTCGTCGAGCCCCGGAACCACAGATAGCGATGACGACGGCCCCTCGATCATCGTGGATTCCCACGAACCGGAACCCTCGATCATCGTAAACGACAACCTGGAAGACGATGCTGACGATGATTCCGCAGAGGATCAGTCGGCAGAAGAACAGTCCGAAGAAGAAGAAGAAGAACCTAAAAAGCCAGCGACCTCTGATAAGGTCAACATCGGCTTTGTGGAGGCCCGTCAGTCCGGCGGGGGAGAAGAATTCTCCGACGACTGGTTCTCCCGCTCCACTGAGGATGCCTGGGACGATACTCTCGTTAAAGAAGCCTACGAAAAGTCGCGGTGGGCGGAAAAAGCATTCCGAATCGGACTCATCGTGGGGCTGGCCATCTTCGTAGTCGGCGCCTTTATCTTCACTCAGACCTACGATCCCGAAATCGAAGAGGAAGAAGAAGAATTGATCGAAGAAGAATATGCCAAAGAGCCTTCGATCAATATCGAACGCACTCTCGATCAATTCGATTATGCCCTTACTCGTGGAGAAATACTTCAGCCCCTGCAGCGAAGTGCCATGACCGCACTTCGTGACCTGCAGCGATACGCCGATGAAGACGTCTATGAGGACGCGAGAGAGCGCTTTGTGGCGGCCGCCGATGCCGCCGGGCGTGAGGCCGAGGAAAACGGCGACCTCGCCCTGGCTCGCAACTACTCCGGCCGCGCCAGCCAATACGCCCCCGATGATCAAGAGTTGCGCATGCGCGCCGAGGATATCCAGGCTCGGTACGTCGCCGAAATCGAAGGCAATGGCGCCCCCCAGGATCAACCCGACGCCGGCACCGACGCTGATACCGATATCGCTGCTGATGATGAAACCGAAGTGGCCACCGGTCAAACTTCTCCGAGCCCCACGCCCCGTCCAGCCACGAGGCCTTCACCGCGTACCAACCCCAGCGAGATTTATCAGGAAGCCGAGAGTGCAAGACGCGCTAACGATTTCGAACGGGCCCGCCGTCTTTATCTGGAATTTCTCGAACACAATCCCAACCACGCCTCCGCCAACGCTCATCTGGCTCGCATCTATTTTGACGAAGCCGACCACCGCACGGCCATTCGCTACCAGCTTCGCGCCGTAGAAGCAGCCCCCAATAACGTCAATCACCGCCTCCAACTGGGAATGCTTCACTATCGGCTCGACCAATATTCCGAGGCAATCACGGTCTGGGAGAGAGTCCTGGAACTCGACCCCGAAAATACCGACGCTCAACGATGGATCGGATTGGCCGAGCGAAGCATGAACTGACCTCTTATCTAAAAACCCGCACTCGCTCGCTGAGAACGGCCCACTCTACGTCGGATAATTTCTCCACCAACTCTTTGTCGTTGAGGATATCCCGCACCCGGCTATCAGCCAGGGTCATCGGATAATGATCCTCTTCCACCCAGTCCATCAGATCTTCATCGGCCAATAATTCCTTGATTCGCTCGTCGCGAAAGAAGTCCGCAGCGCTCTGCTCCTCCCGAATCACCTCGTGGGCCCCGGCTTTCTCGACCTCCGCCCCCACCCTCAACGCTTGATGCAGGCGGTTAATATCGGGAAATTGCCAGGGAGCCAGCACATTGTATGTGCTCACACATCCCGTCAATCCTCCCTCCCGCAGCCCCATATTATTGTCGGGATCTCTCTCCAAAAGAGGGGCCTCTAACATCACCATCAGGACCACCCCCAGATAGATGATGATCGCCGCCTTGGCGGCCCCGATGCTGGCTCCCCCGACTCGATCCATAAACCCTAAAGTGGGACTGGCAGCCCGAAGCACCTTTACCGCCAGCCACCCGGCCACCGCTACGGTCACATAGATCAAAACCCCGGCAGCCAGCAGACTGAACACCTCCACACCGGGAGAGGCCCTTCCCGACTCCCCGAAGAGGATCGACCGGATCATCGGCGAGACAAAGGGGACCCCGATGATGACAACCACGATCGCGATGACTCTCAAGATCTGGCGCAACGCTCCCGATCGCCACCCCAGAAAGAGGAGAACCAGAAATACGAACGCGCTGATCACATCGACGGTCATTCAAAAAGACTCGGGCCGTCTACCTCACCGGCCATCGGCAAAACGCGGTCCATAAACTCGTCGAGCTGATCTCCTTCGAGAACCTCTTCCTCTTTGAGCTTCTCGGACATCTCGTGAAGAAGATCCAGATTCTTCTCCAGCAGGTCCAGGGTGCGAGCGTAGAGCTCTTCCACCATCTTGTGGACCTCGTCATCGATCTTCTCGGCGGTGCGCTCGGAATACTGCCTGGAGCTCATTCCGGTGCCTTTTAAGAAGGGGCTGGTCTCCTCTCCATAGCTCAGATTGCCGATGGTCGGATTCATGCCGTATTGCATGATCATACGCCGGGCAATATCGGTGACCCGCTGCAAATCGTTGGCCGCTCCGCTGGAGACATCGCCAAAGATGATCTTCTCCGCTGCCCGCCCACCGAGGAGCATGCAGATCCGATCCCGCAGCTCCTGACGTGTCACCAGATAGCGATCTTCGAGAGGCACCTGCAATGTATATCCCAGCGCTCCGATTCCCCGGGAGACGATGCTGATTTTGTGCACCGGATCGGCTCCTTTGAGCGCTCCGGCGACGATGGCGTGACCCGACTCATGGTAGGCCACGATATTGGTCTCCTTCTCGCTCAACCGACGGCTCTTCTTCTCCAATCCGGCGATCACCCGTTCGATGGCGTCTTGAAAATCGCTCATCTCCACGGCGTCTTTCTCTTTACGGGCTGCCAGAAGCGCCGCCTCATTGATGATATTGGCCAGGTCGGCCCCCACAAAGCCCGGCGTCTGAGCTGCCACGATTTCCAGATCGACGTCTTCACCGATGACGACGCCTCGCGCGTGAACCTGCAAGATCTGATGGCGTCCCTTCTTATCGGGTCTATCCACCACCACCTGGCGATCAAACCGCCCCGAGCGCAGAAGCGCCGGATCGAGCACCTCCGGCCGATTTGTAGCGGCGATGATGATCACCCCGCTTCGGGCATCGAAGCCGTCCATCTCCACCAGCAAGGCGTTGAGCGTCTGCTCTCGCTCCTCATTGGTCTGAAAGCCGCCACCACCACGGGTCTTCCCGATGGCGTCGAGCTCGTCGACAAAGATGATGCACGGCGAATTCTCCTGAGCCTGCTGAAAGAGATCGCGCACCCGGGCCGCTCCCACTCCCACAAACATCTCCACAAAATCGGAGCCGCTCAGATTATAAAACGGAACCTCCGCTTCTCCGGCTACCGCACGCCCTAAAAGGGTCTTTCCTGTTCCCGGAGGCCCCACCAGAAGAACCCCTTTAGGGACCTTTCCACCGAGCCTGGTGAATTTGGAGGGCTCTCGCAAAAAGGAGATCACCTCCTGAAGCTCTTCTTTGGCTTCATCCACTCCGGCGACGTCTTCAAAGGTCACCCCTGTTCCCTCTTCGGCGTAGACCTTGGCCCGGCTCTTTCCGAAACTCATCACCTGGGAGTTGCCTCCCCCACCGGGGGTATTCATTCCCTGCATCCGGCGGATCAAAAATCCCCAGAACAAAAAAAGTATCAACAACGGCAGAAGCCAGATCCAGAGCATCCCGCCGTTTCCACAACCCGGATCGTGGTGGACTTTGACCTCGATATTCTGCGCTTCCAGCAGCGGAAGGAGGGTCTCGTCCTGAGGAAGGCGAGTGGCCTCCCACTGATCGAAGGTCTCGTCTTCAGTTTCGGCGCGGAATCGATCGCGAGCTTCTTCGGTGGGCGTCGCCACCACGCTCCAATCGGAGATCACCACCGACTCCACCTCAGTGGCCGCGATACGCTCTTTGAGATCGCTGTAGGGAATCTCAACGACCGTGCCCGGCCCCTGGAAATGATGAAAAATAAGAAGCGTCGCCAGTCCGATCAACACAGCGATCCAGATCGTCCGTGAGGCGAACGTACCTCCCAGTGGATCCGGTTGATTCCCCGGATCTCGAGGAGGGTTACCCTGATTTCGATCTTCCATCGATCACTCCATTGTACAAACGGCTATCGTCGACTTGACGGCGACGCGCCGGGCATTCAACCTTAAACTCCTGACGTGGCCGGTCAACCGACTCGTGTTTTACCCTCTTGCAGGAGATATCGCGACATGAAGGAGTACTTTTTGCCGGCACTTTTCGCCAGCGCCATTCTGCTGGCGTGCCTGGCCTGTAGCGATCCTGCCGAATTCGCCACCTTCGAGGCCGAGGCCTCCCAGCCCCTTCCCTCCTGCATGGCCGACCAATTCCCCCTGGAATTGGAGCTCCTCGCCGCCCAGACCCGAACCGATCGAGTGGGCATCTTCCTTCAAACGGCCCCGGATATTAAGTCCCGAAGCGATATTGTTTATTTCGAGCTCTACCATCCCGAGGAGGTCTCCGTCGATGACGTCATTGAACTCAGCCCTGCCGCCGTTCCCCCACCGATGGCTCGCGGCAAATTATCCTTCTTCTCCAGTTGCCCCTATGAGCACCTGGCCTTTGATATCTTCGGGACACTGAACTTCGATAACTTCGATCACGATCACGGAGGTGTGATCTCGGGACGTCTCGAAGAAGGCTATGCCGTCGACTCCCGCACCGAAGAGGTGATGATCCAGGAATTCACCGGCTCCTTTAGCTTTATCGTTCGCGCCGGCCCACCCTACGAAGACTTCTACGCCCTTCCCGAGCGTCCCCAGCCCGGCGATTTCTAATCCTCACGCTCACCATCAACAGAACAAGCGAGCACAAAAAAAGGCCCGGCGGCTTTCGCCGGCGGGCCTTGTAGAAGCGACGACTCGAACCCGCGGTCCGATCACACTTCTTTAATCCTTACGCCTGAGCGCGCAACTCGTTGAGTCGGCGGGCCAGTCTTCCGGTTCGGCGGGAAGCCCGCTTTCGGGGAATCACACCTTTGATGACGGCTCGGTCGAGCTCGGATTCCACTTTCTTGAAGCGCTCTTCGGCTGCTTCCACATCTCCCGCCTCAATCGCGTTGGTGAATCCGTTGATATAGCTTCGGACTTTGGTGCGTACGCGCACATTGCGCTGACGGCGCACTTCATTTTGACGGATTCGCTTCTTGGCGGATTTTGAATTTGCCACGGTCTTGCTCCTTAAATTAAATCACCTGTTTTGGGCTCCAGCCCAAACAGGACAATCTCTGACGTATATCTCAACAAAAGCTCGATCTCTTTTATGTCCCGCGCCTTCTTCTCTTGCTGTTCCGTTGCAAAAACCTAAGAACGCAGGGCACGAATAGGTAGCACCACCACTGACGGGTGTCAAGATGGCAGTATCTTACGGAGCGCGGACGTCCTAGCCGACGTCCGCGCTCCAGCTATCACTGCCCCCAGGGATCCTTGGGGTTAACAATATTGGGAGCGGTGTGATTGGTCACTCCGTAGGTCCCGGCGTCGAAGTCCACGGTGATATTGAAATTATCCTGATCCCAGATCACATCGCCGTAATAGCGACCGGAAGCATCGATCTCGAGCTGGTGCTTATCACCGCTCATTTCTCTCCATTTGCCCTTTTTCTTATCCCAGTTGTGGACAAAGAGCGGCGTCGCATTGAATCCGTGAGCGCCGTCAAATTTGAGCATCTCACTGTCGAAATCGGTTCCGTCTTCCCAGAAATACGCCCGCCGCCAGCTCTCGGCTCCGTAATAATCGATCTCCTCAGAAGCGGTCAACTTTTCGCCGTCCAGATAAAGCTCGCCGTGATATTGCTCGGGGCTGTCGTATCCGGAGCCGTACTTCTCCACAAAATAGGGATGGGGCTCATAGGCGACCTTTCGCCACTTCACCACCAGCGTTCGATCGCCGGGCGCGCCGATCTCCATCTCTCCTTCCTCAATGGCGTCGAGCTTGCTGAGGTTTTCCCCGTTGGGCACCTCGTCATCCTTTGGAAAGTCCGACGGCTTTCGACCGTCCAGGCGAATCAAAAACTCCCCTTCAGTCCAGACCTTCGCCCCCTTGGAGATGGCTTCGCGCAACTTCTTTCCGAAGTCATAGCCCGAGATCATAATTTCGGTGCTCTTTGTGGGTCCTGACGAGACCTTGGCCCCGCCGGCCTTCAGAAGCGCCTTTAGCTCGGAGCGCTTCATGGTCTTGAGCTTCCCCGTGGTCGTCATATTCTTTCCCTCCAAAAAGGAGAGATCCTTGTCTTCATACCCCGCCGGAACGGCTGCTTTCTTCTTGGCCTTGGGTGCCACCTTCACATCACCGGCTTCGGCGATGAGCTTCTCCAGGGCCGCTTCATCGAGCACGATCGTGCCCAGAGTGTTAGCTTTTTTGAGCTTCGAGCCCGCTTTTTCTCCGGCGAATAAAATATCTGTATTCTTGGATACCGAGCCCGTAACCTTCGCGCCCAGCGCTTCCAGCATTCCTTTAAGCTCGTTGCGACTCTTGGCGAATTTACCGGTGATCACTACGGTTTTGCCATCAACATTCATCGTTCTCTCCTCTGAGAAATGAAATCTTGCCTGCTCTTCAAACTGCTTTCTGAATGGGTCCGAAGCTATCGGCAGCGTCGCAGGGAGTCAACCCACAGTGGACGGCCGCGATACTTCCTTGATAGTAGTTGCTCATGGGACACAACTTCTCTTCCATACTACTCGGGCTGTTGATATTTTCCTTCGGTTGCGCCTCCTACGGCTGGGCCGATGGAAGCGGGCAACCCGCAGACCGGGACTCCTCACCGACGCTGGTGCAGGTCGAGACTCTGATCGCACCCGCTCATCTGGGATTGAACGTATCGAAACTTCGAACCATTTTGATCGAGGAGTTGGAGTTGGCCGGCGTAATGACCGTCCAGGACTCAACAACGCCGGCTCTTCGCTGCACGCTCTCCAACGAGTCCACCCGGGGCTTTTCGAGCGATATCGTCGGTGAAATTGATCTATCCTGTCGGCTGTTGTCCTCGG
>SKNI01000663.1 GCA_007120615.1 Myxococcales bacterium
AAACCCGGAGTTTGTGCTTTGTGAGGTCGGCGTCTGCCCGCTTTTCCTCTCTCCAGGTAGCGATGCTGGCGGTCGGTCTGAAAAACGAACATCCATCCAACCTCACGTGGCCCAATTCTTAAGGTTTCGCTTGCGCCTGGTCGGTCCTTTTAGTTGGTCAGCGCTCTAGACTCAAAACCGAAAGCCCAGACCCACGCCGGTGCTGGAGCCGCCTCGGTTGACCCAGCCTTGCTCGGAGTATTCATTTCCGTCGGAGTCGGTGACCGTATAGGTTCGAGCACCGGCCTCGATAAGGAAGCGACCCTCTACGAAGACGAAGAATCCATCATTGCCGCTAAACGTATAGCGAAGCCCGGCCATCGGTCCGATGACGAAGGTGGTCTGGTTATAGTTCGCCTGGGCATTGTCATCGCCGTCGATCGTGAGAGAGATATTATAAAACGAGGGGCCCCCGGTGAGACCGGCGTAGATATTCATCGAGGGAACATCGAAGATCTCGGAAATTATATTGAAGTGTAGAATGACCCGGGCCAGGGGATTGATATGCCAGGCGTTGAGTCGCAGAGGATTGAGAAGAAAATTAAAGAGGGCACAGCCAATTAAACAATAACCGGCATCGAGGCTGCCGCCGACGCTCAGGGTCATGCCATCGCCGATGGGGATAAGCCCGAGATCGACGCCGGGCTCGATGGTATTGTACAGGATTCCGCCCATTCGAAGCGTAAAATCAAGAGTGCCCGGTGAGAAGGGACCGCTGTGCTGCATCTCTTCGTCTTCGAAGGTCTCATAACCATCATAAGCATCGACTTCGGGAGCGGAGAGCGAAAAGGCTGCAAAAACGGCCAGAACGGTGGCAAAACGTAGAAAAGAAGAGCGCATGAGTGGATTTCCCCGATAAAAGATTATAGGCCTATCGAACAGGCTATTTGGATTACATAGAGCAGAGTAAATCGTTTCGCCGTGAGAAGAAAGAAAAAAGGCGGTCCCACTTCAGGGGACCGCCTTGAGGCGATTCAATACGTGCTTTTTTACGGAGGAACCTGAATTATTTCTTGGGTCCGATCTCTTCCAGCGAGGATTGGCCGTCGCTGTCCTCATTGTCGCCGGAGTCGTCTTTTTCTTCTTTTTGAACCACCGAGGTGGCGGCGGCTTCGGCGGGGAGAGTCTCTCCGATGATCTGGCGATATACGTAGCGAGTGCCCAGGGAGGCTCCCATTCCGGCGACGAGAGCCGCAGGACCCATGGTCCCGGTGAGCATATAGGCGACGATGGTCCCGGCGGTGCCGGAGGAAGAGGTGACGAAGCCGCAGCCCGCTTCAGCGCCGGTGTGAATGAGGACCTGCTTTCCGTCGATTCGTCCATCGCGCATGGCTTTGAGGCCCTGCATGGTGCCCATGGAGCCGTCGACCACCGCTCCGGCGACGCCGGCGCGGCCACAGATCTTGGCGACTTCTTTGACGGGTCCCGACATCACCACAAAGCGCGCGGTGGAGGCGGCTCTGCGGGTAACCGGAGAGTAGGCCACGGCGCGCGCCGAATCACCGGCTTGCTTTCGCGAGGCGCTAACGCCCTGGCGAAGCGAACGCAACGATGATTCGGAGGTGGCCTCCCGGAGGGCGCACTTTCCGGTTCGAGAAATTGTGCGAAGACCGTCTTTTAGAAAACTCGACATGGTCGAAACTCCCGGCGAAAATGAGGCAGCCTGAAAAAAGCTGCTGCTTTGAATGAAAAGAGCCATTAGCTATGTTCAAGGATAAGCAACGTTTGCCTCGATGACAAATTCCAACTCTGAATTACTACCAGCGCTGGTGTTCGGTGGCCAATCCCAAAGGAAAAAGGTCGATGTTCGTATTAAGAGAAGTCCATGATCGTGACATCGATGAGCTCGAGATTCTGGCATCCCATCTGGATACGCTGAACTTACCGGCGGATCGAGAACGGCTGGGAGCCTTGATCAACCGAAGTCGCAAAAGTTTTGGGGGGCAATTGCCCCACCAGGATCGGGAATACCTCTTTGGTATGACCGAGGGCGATCGCCTGGTGGGAACCTGCATGATCATTGCCCAGCACGGAACCTTTGAGCGACCGGCTGTATATTTTAACATAATCCCGGAACAAAAATATTCGCGAACATTGAAAAAATATTTTGTCCATCAGGTCTTACAGCTCAGTTTTAACTTTGATGGAAGCACTGAGATCGGGGGGTTGATTCTGGAGCCCGAGCTTCAGGGTCATCCGATGAAGTTGGGGAAATTACTAAGCTTTGTGCGGTTTTTATTTATCGGTATGAACCGAGACTCGTTCCGGGATTCGATCACCGCGGAGCTCTTGCCGGAGCTCAATGCCGATGGGACCAGCGATCTCTGGGAGTGTCTCGGGGCCAATTTTACGGAGTTGAGCTATCGAGAGGCCGATCGATTGAGTCGGGAGAATGTGGAGTTTATTCGAAGCCTCTTTCCCCAGACCCCGATCTATACGGCGTTGCTCCCGAAGCATGTGCGCGAGAAGGTTGGAGTGGTGGGTGCGCCGACCAAGCCGGTGGAGAAGATGTTGCGCTCGATCGGATTTGAGTGGGATCGAAGCATCGATCCCTTTGACGGGGGGCCGACCTTTGTTTGTCGCACCGACGAGTGTCGAATGGTCAGCCGCACCCATCGCTCCCGGTATACGGGGATCCTTACCGGAGAGGGAGAGGGGCGGGCATTGGTCGCCAGCGATAAAGAGCGAGACGAGATTCGCTTCTGGGCTACCCTGTGTCGCTATGAGCGGACCCCGACGGGGTACCGGGTCGACGAGAGAGCCGCCGAAGCGCTGGGTGTGGAGGAGGAAGAGGGAATCGGAATCCTACCTCTGACCGGTCGGGATATCGAGGATTTCTACCGGGTTAACTCCGATGAGGGCCAGTGGGAGAAGCTCTAGACTTTACCTCGATCTCCCAGATCTCCTCGGCAGTGGCTTCGAAGAGGTCCACCGGGAGAACCGAAAATTCAGCGCGAGCGCCAGGGTGGAGGGTACCAAAGTCGTCTTCGCAATGAGCGGCGAAGGCGGCACCAGTGGTGTAGGCCGCCAGTATTTCGGAGAGATTCAAGGCGTCTTCGGGACGAAAGGCGACTCCATCGGAGCCTCTTCGGGTCATGGCAGTGGAGATGCCGTGCCAGGGGTTGAGATCGTCAATGGGGTAGTCGCTTCCTGCGCAGAGGGTAGCCGGGAGCAATGAGCGCCAGGGAAAGAGGTTCTGGAGTTGGTCCGGGTGAAGGCGGCGGGCGGCCCAGGGAGCGTCACTTCGAAGGTGAATGGGCTGAATGCTGGCGATGATGTGGAGTTCGTCAAACCGTGGAGAATCCACGGGGTCGACGATCTGAGCGTGTTCCAGCCGAGGGCGCAGTTTTTTTCTGAGGTCCGAAGGTACGTTTTCAAAGGCGTCCAATACCTCGCGGGCAGCGGCGTCTCCGATTGCGTGAACCGCGACCTGCCACCCCTTTTGCATTAACTCCGGGATCCGTCTGGCGAGAAAACCCTCGGGGTGAATCCTCATGCCCCGACCGCCGGTTCGGTAGGGACTTAAGAGGTGGGCGCCGGCCGATCCCATGGCCCCGTCGGCGAAGAATTTGACGCCCCCGATGCGCAGGTTTTCGCCGTGGAAGGGACCCCGGGAGAGGACCTCGTCGAGGTCCGGATCCACTCCGTCGACCAAGACGTCGACGTGGAGTGGAATCTTCTTATCAGCGGAGAGTTCTTTGAGCATGTCCAGGCGGTCTACCGGGCAGAAGGCAAGGCTACAAAAAGCGATTCCCTGGTCTCGCAATGTGTGACAGGTCTCCAGAAAGACCTCCCGATCTTCTTCCATACCGGGTTGGGGAAGGGCGTCGATGACCGGCTCCATCGCCAGGTCGATGAGTTTTCCGGTCAACTGGCCCTGCGCATCAACCTCGGCGAGGCCGCCTTCGCCGGGTTGATAGTTTTCGTGGAATTGACAGCGCTCCAGAGCGGCGGTGTTGACCCAGAAGGCGTGTCCGTCGACGCGGCGAAGACACAGGGGGTTGTCGGGAAAGAGTTCGTCCAGACTCTCGCGCGAGAGATCTCGGTGGGCAGAAAAGTTATGCTCGTCCCAGTTGGTGCCAAAGATCCAGCCATCGGTCTGGGGTTGTGCATCTTTGAGAGCTTCGATGATGACATCTACATCCATTCCTCGAAGGTCAACCGAGCCCCCACGGAGGCCGAGGCCCCAGAGATGAATATGGGCTTCTCCGAGAGCGGGAAAGAGGCATGCCCCCTGAGGTTTGTGCACCGGTTCGCCGACCGCTGAGCTGTCACCGACGGCCGCTTTCGCCTCTTTGCCGATGGCGACGACGCGGCCATCTCTGATAAGAAGTGCGTCGGTGCAGGCGCCGGTGGCGTCGAGGTAGATTCTGGGATGAAGTAGGAGCATGATGTACCGGGCAAATAGAAAAAGGGAATAACCGGTTCTATACTATACCAGTGTCACTCCGAATCCAGGAGTTTGTGCGTTGTGAGACCGGCGTCTGCCCGCTTCGAATCTTCTGAGCCTTCTGATGGATCGACAACGATGATTATCGATATTCACGTTCATATGATCGGGATGAATCCGGAAAACGGTTGTTTTATCAGCCCCAAACTCTCGTCGGGGTTGATCTATCAGCTCTTTACCTGGGAGCTGGGGCTCAGCGGTGTGGGCCGAGACGATCTGGATCTGGCTTATCGCGATCAGGTGGTGGCCTGGGCGGAGGAGAGCGATCTGGAGGGGGTTGGAATTCTGGCCTTCGACGCGGTTTATAATGAGTTGGGGCATTTCGACCACGAGCGGACTCAATATTATGTGTCCAATGATTATTGCTTTGATGTCTGTGAGTATTCGGAGAAATTATTTCCCATCGCCTCGGTGAATCCCTGGCGCCGGGATGCTTTCGATGAACTGGAGCGGGTCTCGGAGATGGGAGCGGTGGGATTGAAGCTGATTCCCAATAGCCACGGTGTCGATCCCGGAAATCCCCGGTTTCAGAGATTCTGGCGGCGGGTGGCGGAGCTGGGGCTGCCGCTGATCAGTCACGCCTCCTTTGAGCATACGGTGCCGGTGATCGAGCAGAGTTTTGGCAAGCCGGAGCGCTTAAAGCCTGTTCTGGAGGAAGGGGTGACCGTGATCGCTGCCCATTGCGCCGGGAGTGGTGTGGCACATCCTTTTGAAGAGGATTTCGGAACCTGGCGAGCGATGCTCGATGATCATCCCAACCTCTGGGGGGATATCTCGGCGATGGCTTCAGTGTCTCGATTTCCCTATATCCACCGGGTTCTGGATGACGAAGAAGCTCGAAAGAGAGTGGTCTTAGGCAGTGACTTTCCGGTGCCCATCGCCCCGATGGTATTCAGTCCCCAACTGGGGTGGGCGAAGGCTCGAAAATTGGCCCAGATCAAAAATCCCCTGCAGCAAAATCTGGAGGTGTTCAAAGCCCTGGGGGTGGAGGACGCAATTTTGGAGCGAGGAGCGAAATTACTTCGACTCCCCAAGAAAAGGTTGGAAGTAGAAGATGAATAGTCTCGAAAAAAACGCACCCGTTGCGCTGAGTATCGCCGGCACCGATCCCAGCGGTGGTGCGGGGATCAATGTGGACACTCAGGTCTTTCGGGACTTTGGTTTTCACGGCGCAGCGGCGATCACGGCGGTGGTCTGGCAGAATACGCAGGGAGTCCGGGGATGGAGGGAGTTGGAGCCGCGAGAGTTGCGAGAGCAGATGAGGGCGGTGGCCGATGATTTCGACATCAAAGCGGTGAAGGTGGGGATGGTGCCCACCGGGGATTTGATCGTGGAGGTTCGGGAGTTTCTGGAGAGCCTGGACGAGAGTGTGCCCGTGGTCTTTGACCCGGTGATGGTTGGAGGAAGCGGCGATCGAGCATTGATGGCGCCGACGGGGCGACGGGCCCTGGAGAGTCTTTCTCGGGTCACAGGGCTTGTGACGCCCAATGGGGACGAGGCAAAAGAGATGCTGGGAAACTCAACAGGGAGTCAGCGACCGCAGACAATCGTGGAAGGACTCCTGCAGCGCGGTTGGAAGCGAGTCTTACTTAAAGGAGGTCACCTTCGCGCCGATCGGAAGCTCCCTGTAGTCGACTGGTACGGGGACGAAGATGGAGTGGTGGAGTTAGAGGGGGTCGAGCCGGTGGAGTGGGACGTTCGAGGGACGGGATGTCAGCTGTCCAGCGCTATCGCCGCAGAGCGAGCGCTGGGAAAACCCTGGTTGGAGGCGGTGGAGGCGGGGCGAGCGTATTTACAGAGACTATTGGCGACTCGGACCTCCGCGCTCGGCAAAGGGCGGCCCATGATCGTTCGAGTGAGTGACGATGAGTAAAGCGAGCACAGAGGAGACCGACCTCAAGAAGATCCACCAGGAGATAAAGCTGGTCCGCATGATGAGTCGGCCCGTGGTGCTGACCTGGTGGTTTCTGGGCGTTAATATCGCGTTGTGGCTCCTGGCCAAGGGATATGGAATCTGGCTCGGCGATCAAGGGCTTGGGAGCATCTATTTAAACGCCGAGCAGCTCACCTTTTTTACGGGGATGAAGGTCAATGAGGCCATCGAGGGGGGAGCCTGGTGGCGGCTGTTGAGCAGCCAATACGTGCATCTGGATATGATGCATCTATTGTTGAATTGCTACGGGATTTTTGTCCTCGGCCGGTTTCTGGAGCGATGCTACGGGGCCCGTCGGATGCTGGTTCTTTACGTGGCCAGCGGAACGGTGGGGTCGCTGGCGAGCTTTTTGATCAACCCGACGCCCGCCGGTGGAGCTTCCGGAGCGGTGTTCGGACTGGTCGGCGGGCTGGTGGTCTTCGGGATTAAATACCGAAAATCGCTACCACCGGAACTCTCCCGGGCGCTGACGGTAGGGCTTGCTCCCTGGGTGGTGTTAAGTGTGGGCGTGGGCTTTCTGGACGCGATTCCCATGGATAATGCGGCTCATATCGGCGGATTGGTGACGGGAGCGTTGATCGCCTCGGTGATGGCCTCCCGACTTCGACAGCGGGAATCAAGGTGGCGGCAGCGGGGGTTATGGGTTCTCTCGGCCCTGGTGATCGCAGCGTTGATATGGATGATCGCCGGTTGGTCGGAGGAGGCGGTGCAATGCCTGGGGAGCGTGGAGGCCTACGGTCAGTGTTATCCGGAGTTGGTAGACGAAATCCTGCGAGTCAGGCAGTGACTGGAGCGCGGACGTCCCCGTCCGCATTGAACAACAAGCGCTTTTTATTTTATGCGGACGAGGACGTCCGCGCGCCGACTGCTGATAATCACACCGATAGCGGTGCGCATCTTCTTTATAAAGAGGGTGGTATATGCTAGGAAACACGGTTTTGTAGGGTGTAGCGAAGCCCCGTTTTTTTCGAAAAGGAGTGGCGTAGTGGCCAAGAATTACAAAGATACGCTTAATCTGCCGACCACGGATTTCCCCATGCGCGCCAACCTCGCCGATCGCGAGGAGAAGCGAGTAGAATGGTGGTTGTCGAAGAATATCTATAAGCAGATGATCGAGCGCGGCAAAGCGGCCGATGCCCCGGCGTTTATTCTGCATGACGGGCCTCCCTACGCCAACGGAAGCATTCACCACGGACATATCCTCAATAAGACGCTGAAGGATTTTGTGGTCAAATTCCGCAATATGGCGGGAGAGGTATGCGAATACGTGCCGGGCTGGGATTGTCACGGGCTTCCGATCGAGCATAAGGTCGATCAGCAACTCGGCGAGAATAAAGAGAAGATGAGCAAGGTCGAGATCCGGCAGGCCTGTCGTGAATATGCGGCGAAATTCGTCGATATCCAGCGCGAAGAGTTCAAGCGGGTTCTGGTCTTCGGGGATTGGGAGAATCCATATGTGACGATGTCCTATCCGTATGAGGCGGCTACGGTTCGGGAGCTGGGGGCTTTCTTTGAGAAAGGAATCGTGTACCGAGGATTTAAGCCGGTCCACTGGGACTGGGACGCCAAGACGGCTCTGGCGGAGGCGGAGGTGGAGTACGAGGAATTTCGCACCGACCACGTCTATGTGAAGTTTCCCTTCGCCGAGTTGCCCGAAGAGTTAGCCGAAGCCGCCGGAGACCGAAAGGTCTTCGTCGTGATCTGGACCACCACTCCCTGGACCCTTCCGGCGAATCTGGCGGTGGCCCTTCATCCGGAGCTGACCTACGAATTGGTCGCGGTGGGTGACGAAGTCTATGTGCTGGCGGAGGGGCTTCGCGATGAGGTCCTCAAAAACTGCAAGATCGACGACTTCGAAGTGCTCGCCCAATTCGAAGGGCGCAAATTGGTAGGAGAGTTGGGGGTCGGTCTGGGACTTCAGGCCGATCATCCCTGGTTGGATCGAAAGTCGGTGGTCTTGCCGGCTGATTATGTGACTCTGGAGCAGGGCACCGGTTGTGTGCACACGGCGCCGGGCCATGGTCAGGAAGACTTTGTGCTCGGACAACAATTCGGCCTGGACGTGATCTGCCCGGTCGATGAGAACGGCCAGTTTCGCACCGGTCAGAGCGAAGAATTTGGTGGGATGCATGTCTTTCGGGCCAATCGAAAGATCGCCGAGAAGCTCAACGATATGGGCTTGCTGCTCAATGAGCCGGGAGATCGAATCGTCATCGATCGATATCCCTATGGGTGGCGAAGCAAAAAGCCGGTGATCTTTCGGGCCACGGAGCAGTGGTTTGTGGCGATGGAACCGGAAACCGTGGGGAAACCGGACGGGTTTCGCCTGCGGGATGCGGCGCTCGAGGAGATCGAAAAGGTCAACTGGGTTCCCAGCTGGGGCCGAGATCGAATT
>SKNI01000190.1 GCA_007120615.1 Myxococcales bacterium
CTTCGGACTCATGAAGCAAGCGAGTCGGGTCACCAATTGGTGGCAGCCTATCAACGCATTCTAGAGTCCATCGCCTATAAGAGTGATGCGGCGGTTCATCAACTCGACTCCGAGGGCTTTGCGATTCTCCTTGGTATTCCCATCTCCAGCGAAAACGATGCCGAGCGCGCCGCCCGGATGGCTCTCGATATTCAAGAGGCCATTGAGGGGATGAGCGTCGTCCTGGACCCTCCGCTGACGATTCGCCAGGGAATCACCATGGGAGAGGTGATTCTCAAACACGACATGGACCATTCCGAGCGTCACTACGAGTGGAGCTTTCACGGCCAGGGAAAAGAGCAGGCCGGCCAGTTGGCCAAAGAAGCCGGGGCGCGACAGGTTTGGATAGGAGAGCAGGTGTATCAGAGGCTTCGCCGTAATTTTCGGTGTAAGGTGAGTCGAGATAACGGGGCCGATCCATGGACCAATTCCTATCGAATGCTCGGTCCGAAGAGCACCAAAGATCAGATCAATGAGCTTCGCCGTTCTTTTGAGTCGTTTTATGGGCGGGAGATTCCCGGTCGCCTGTTGCGCGATACCTTTCGGCAGGCCTTATTAAAAGAGCGGGCCCGGGCGGTGCTCCTCATCGGACCCAGCGGAGTGGGGAAATCTACCCTGGTGGAGAAATTTCTCTCCGGATTAAACCCCCGAGAGGTGCGAGTGGTTCGGGGGGTGGCTTCGCCGTTTGATGCCGACGTCCCCCTGGCCAGTGCGGCGGCACTTTTTTCGGAGATGATGCGTATCGATCTGGGGATGACGGAGAGAGAAGTCCGCGAGGAGATCAAGGACCGTATTCGGGCGCTCTTCGTGCAGGAGAATGCAGCGGAGCACCGCTGGCTTCTCGATTCTCTCTTTCACGTGTTCGGAGTGAGTGATTCGAAAAGTAAATTCAGGGAGTTGACCGGGGAGGAGCGGCGGCGACGGCTCTTTTTGACCTTTAGTCGAATCACCAACCGATTCGCCCAGAATCGACCGCTGGTGCTGGCGATCGAGGATGTTCACTTCATCGATCCCGTAATGCGGGCGTTCACGGCGCAATATTTTGACCGCGGTCAAAACGCCCCCGTATTTTTCGTAGGGACTGCCCGTGATGGGGGAGCCCATCTGGAGAGTCGGTCCTGGAATTCGCTGGTGGAGGCCCGAAATCTGAAGGTCGAGACCCTCGGAGAGTTGGCGGAGTCTGAAGCCGAGCAAATGGTGCGAAATCGGCTTCAGATTCACGAGTCGGAGAACGAAGAGCTCGTCAAGATGGTCCTGGAGCGATCCGGTGGAAACCCACTCTACATCAAGGAAGTTATCGAGGTTCTGCAGGAGCAGGGGGTCTTTGATCCGGCGACGGATCTGGTGGAGATTCAAGACTCCGCGGACTTGATGCCTGCCAGCGTAGAGGGGTTGATCGCGGCGCGTGTAGATCGACTGGACCTGGAAGAGCGCGATGCGTTGCAACGGCTATCACTACTTCGTGCGCCGTTTGCCCGCTCCGAGTCTCGGGCGGTGCTCATCAATCACACCGACGATATCCTGGAGCGATTGGTGGAACAGGATATGCTCGAGACTATCGGGGCCGAGGAAGACCAGGCTCGAACGTATCGATTCAGCAACGCGCTGATTCAAGAGGTCGCAGCGCGCAGCCTGGTCCCCTCGGAGGCGAAGGTTCTGCACAGGCGCATCGCCGACCAATTGTTGACCATGCGGGGACGTCACGACGGCGCTCTTATCGCCCGCCACCTCGATGCCGGCGGGGAAACCCAACGGGCGATCGAGATGTATATCGAAGCCCTCGACCAGGCATTTGATGAGTTTGGGGCCAGCGAGTGCATTCGCCTCTGTGAGCGAATTTTGACCCACGAAGATGTGACCGAATCTCAGCGATTTCAGGTCTTGATGTGGCGAGAGCGGGCCCTGGGGGTTCTCGGGGAAGCCGAAGAGGCGCAGAAGACCCTTGAGAAATTGGAAAATCTGGCGCCGCAACACGGCAATGCCAACGACCAGGCCCATCTGGGAATTCGTCGAGCTCGGTATCACTTTGGGCGAGGAGAATTTGAGTTGGCCAGAAAGTCGATTGAGAAAGCGCTGGCGATTGCAAAAGGGGCCTCGGATCGGTTGATGATGGCCAAAGCCTGGCGCACGGAGTCGGTGATTGACCTCACCGAAGGCCGCCGGGATCGGGCCCTGGCGTTAATCGACCGGGCCATTGCATCGCTGAGCATGAAGACCGGAGAGAAGGTTCAGGAGGAGATGGTCGGGGCCTATAATATGCGTGGAGTGATCCTGCGTCAGAGCGGGAGGCATCGCGAGGCGTTGGAGGCCTATGAAACCGCCCTGGCCGGGGCCGAAGCGGTGGAATCACAGACGCTCATCCGACAATTGCTCACCAATTCGGGCCTGGCACTGGCGTACGTCGGTGAGTTTTCGGAGGCGAAACGCCGCTACGAACGGGCGCTGGATGCATCTCGCAGACTGGGGCATCGTCGCGATGAAGCTCTTGTCCTGGTAAACCTGGGCCATGTCTACCAGATGATGGGCCGACACGAAAAAGCAGCTACCTATATCCGACGCGGGATCTATATAGCGCGCCACACCGGTGCGACGACCACGGTGGTCGACGGCCAGATTTCACTGGGCCTCTCTCATCTGGAAGCCCAGGAGGTAGAGGAGGCCCGGGAGTTGTTGCAGCAGGGGTTTTCTCGGGCGGAGTCGATCCCCCATGCTTATCTTGCGATCTGCGCAATGCTCGGGCTGGCACAGGTGGAGTTGATGTCCGATTATCCCGGCAATATCGAAGAGGCGATGGAGATCGCAAACCAGGCCCTGAACCGGACCGAGGAAGCCGGGATGATGTGGGGAGTGGCCACGGCGAACGAACTTCTGGCCCGGGCCCTGGCAGAACTCGGTGATACCGAGGCGGCATTGCAGCATTCCCGTAGGGCGGTATCGATCCTCGACGAAGTGGATATCTACGGCATCGACCAGATTCTACTGACCCACGCCGAGGTTCTTCCTGACGATCCTCACTACGAAGAGGAGCGTCGCGTCACCGTCGAGCGAGCACGAGAGGTGTATGAACAACGGCGCGACGCGATCGATGATGCCGAAGATCGACACGCTTATATTCATCGTTCGATCAATCGCAGAATTCGTCGGCTGGCCCACTGGCTCACCGAAGAGAGTGAAGTAGAAGAGTTGTCTGATTAGCGCCAGTCCCGCCCGGCTCTAAGGGCGTCGAGAGCATCTTGAAAGTCTGTGGGGTACTCCGAACGGCAGTGAATCCGGTGACCGTCCGGGTGTTGAAGGCCCAGCACCAAAGCGTGTAGCGCTTGACGGTCGATGATCGATACCTCCGAGGTCGTTCGACCTCCGTAGAGGTGATCTCCGAGAATCGGGGCGTGGGCCTCGGAGAGGTGCATCCGTATCTGGTGAGTTCGGCCGGTCTCCAGGCGGCATTCCACCAGGCAGGCCCCGGAGGAAAATCGCTCCAGGACGCGGTAATGTGTGATGGCGCGCCGGCGGGAGTCGACCTCTCCGGTGAATCGAACCCGGTGTTTGGGATGGCGAGCATGACCGGTGTCGAATGTGCCCTCGTCGTCCAGCCCGGGGCCGAAGGCCAGGGCGTGATACACACGCTCAATGGAATGGTCTCGGAATTGATCTCCCAGATGGCGATGGGCGCGGTCGGTTTTGGTGATCGCCAGGGCCCCGCTGGTATCCCGGTCCAGGCGATGAACGATACCTGGTCTAAATTTTCCGGAGAGAGAGGAGAGGGCGTCGAAATGATAGGTCAGGGCGTTGACCAATGTGCCGTCGGGGTGACCGGGGGCCGGGTGGACGACCAGATGAGGTGGCTTGTCGATGATCGCCAGGTCAGCGTCATCGTGTAATACGACGAGATCGATGGGCTCCGGCGCCGTGGTGGGCCTGGGGGGAGGAGTATGTTCCCACAGAATTTCATCTCCACTGCGAAGCTTATATCCCGCCTTTACTTGTTTGTGATTGACCGTGATCTCGCCGCGATCGAGAAATTTACGGACCTGCGACCGCGACAGAGGTGGATCTTCCTCATCGGCGAGGTAGACGTCGAGGCGCTGTCCGGCGTCCTCCTCGCCGACACTAAACCGAAAAAGGGTGGTGCTATCGTTCACGGAAGAGATGGTCTACCAGATGCTCGATTCAATATCTCCGCACTGGGCGAAGACGATGTCGATGAATGCTTTCTCGAGGATATTGGTCTCCTCCAGAAGGTCATCTTCGACCTTCTGGCGCATGTAGGCGAGGGCCTCGTTCCAGATCCCATCGAGCTCGACGAAGAGGTTGTCATTCTTAATCCCGTCGGAGATCTTCTTTTGAATCTCGGGATAAACCGTCAAGTCCGATGCGATGACGCGCGCGTGGCGAGCGGCTTTCTTCGGATCACTGATCTTAGCCATGGGTTTGGTCTCCTAAAAAAGTTCGTCTGGCATCTCAAGTATGGGATGCCCGGAAGTTGTGAGCAAGGGGCAAATTATCATGGATTTTCCAGGTACCGAAAATAATCGGCCACCAATTGAGTGGGGTCAACACCAAAGACCCTGGCGATCTCCCGGAGATAACCGCGCAGATAGACCTGGCGAGGCAGGACCTCAATATCGATATCTTCGATTGCAGCCAGGTATTTAACGCCGATATGAGTTCGTGAACTGAGTTCTTGGAGACTCATCGTTTGCTCCCGCCGAAGTTTCGCGAGGTTCTCACCAGGGGACTTCATGGCGGCGGTGGTGGGTTCCTTTTTTGCCGGCTGTCTTGGCTCCACGGCGGTGGAGTCTTTATCAGGGGTAACGCCGGGCCTTAAGTCGGACTCCTTTTCCTTCTCAGCGACGACCTTGGTGGTCGCCGCGCGGGACGAAGAGCGCGCATTTTGTTGATAGCGCTTCGATGCTTGTTGGACATCGGCTTTGGAGAAGCTCTCGCTGGGCATTGTCAGGACTTGGCGGTAAAGAATCTCGAGTTTCTCGGCTGTCTCCATGCGTTGTTCGGCGTTGGTAAATACCAGCGATATCGCAGTCTCCCGGCGATACCCTTCCCAGAGGCGACGACAATATTGGCGCACTTCATTGCGACTTAGCTCGGGATTTAAGCCCATCAAAAGGGCGGGGTGAGTGTCTTCGCTGGTGGGAATGGGTCGGGGGTAGCGCATATCTACCAGGGAGATATCGCGGATATTTCTGGCGAGCATCTCCACGTCGTTTGAGATCCCGTCTTCGTTGCGCGATGAGTCGACGCCGGTGGTGCGCCGGTTATAAAACCAGC
Organism: Myxococcales bacterium; assembly: GCA_007120615.1. GTDB lineage: Bacteria > Myxococcota_A > Bradymonadia > Bradymonadales > Bradymonadaceae > SKNI01. The sequence goes on from SKNI01000190.1 coordinate 5,323, forward strand.
GGCGGTCGGCGTAATCAATCGACGCCAACACCCGGGGAAAGATCTGAAGTTCGTCGTGGAGGGCATGGCTGAGCACAAAGCCCAGGTCGTGCTCGGCGCCTTCTCTGACGAGGTTGATTACCATATAGGCTTCGAACCGGCTGATGGTCTCGTCGATAATAGTCCGGGAGTCCGCCGACGGGGCGTCGAAGCGCAACTCCCGGGTCGTCAGCTGAAGGGGCTGTTTGTGGAGGATGTCGAGAATCTCACCCTCCACCATTGGAGCATCGGGGTGATAGCCGATCGCCCGAAAGAGACTGGCTCGCAAAAACTGAGTGATCGCCCGCACCGAAGCCGGCTCCGGGGTGCTCACCAGGATGGGAATATCACTGAGGGTAAAGAGCCCTACGTCCAGGGGATTGATCCCGGCCGGTAAGTCCAGAAGAATCCAGTCGAAGTCCAATTCGTGAAGTTGGTGAAGAAACTCATCGGGGTGAATCGAGGGCGGAGAAAACGGGTATCGTCGAGCCGCAGCCAGAGATGCCAGATAAACCGAAGGGTGGGCGGTGGGAACGATGAAATTAGCGATGTGGGAGTCGGGGTCGCCCAGCCCCAGGCGTTGGCCATCGCGAAAGTCGAAGGTTGGCTCTTCGGTCCCCAACAAGATGTTGAGCGTGGGACTCTGCCAGGATGCATCGACGCAGAGAACGCGAAAGTTGTACCGTGTAAGGGCCCGGGCGATGTCGGCGCAGAGGGTGCTCTTACCCGTGCCTCCCTTGCCACTGCCGAAAGCCACCACACGCGGGCGATCATTGTGCAATTGAGGGCCAATATTATTCAAGCTCTTCCTTCTCGGCGCGGTGCAAAAGGCGGAGGGTGCCGCCACTGGACGGACTCAGGATCCGGTCCGATATCTTCGCCGACGGATCGTCACTTGGCAAGGGAAGTGCGCCGGGTTAGGTTAATGGCGAATCGACATGACCCCACCACTGGAAACGACAGGTCGTCACGAGTGCTTTTTCAGTCGGGAGAACGGGTCAGTCGGCTATTTGATTCCCGGGGACTGCCGATGTGCTGCGCCAGGGCTGGAGCCCAAACTAGTCCCCATGAACGATGCCCGAAAGTAATTGTGAAGGTGGACACGTGCCGAAATTGATCTACCAGGATCCCGACACGGGATCGCAGGTTGTCGTCGAATTAAGTCAGGATATGCCCGAGGTAACCATCGGGCGAAATCCGGGGAATATCATCCGGATTAATAATCCCTCCGTTTCCAGGCGGCATACCAAATTCGTCTACGAAAACGGGCTCTGTACGCTCTACGATCTCAATAGCTCCAATGGCACCTACGTCAATGGAATGCGAATTCAGAGTCAGGTCCTGGAAGACGGAGACCTGGTACGAGTCGGTGAGTTTCCTCTGGAATTCGTCGCTGATGTAGAGCCATCCAACACGGCAGTAGAAGATCATCTGCCCATCGAATCGTTGGCTACGGCGTCTGCCAAAGCAACGGCGATGGGCATGGGAGCTGGCGGCTTTGGTGGTAACTCCGCCTCCACCGAAGCCTATGACGACGATGCCTCCGTGGACCAGGCATTTGTTCTGGGCGACTCCGATATCCATGTGGTCAGCGACGATGACGACCCCTACGAGCCCTATGGGGAAGTGGAATTCGAAGAAGAGGTCTCCGACGATACGATTGAAGGGGGGGCCGAGATTGCGGCCAGCCTCGCGGCCCTGCGATCCGATGGGCAACCAGCGCCAGTGCCGCAGCAGCCTGCTCCCGAGGTCGAGGAGCATCAGCACACCCAGAGAGCCGACGGACATGCGCTCTCGCTTCAGTCCTGGGAGCAGGCGCTGAGTTCCGACGAAGTGGAGGCGCTGGCGTTGGATGAAGAGGAGGGCGAGAATGTCGCGGTCCTTATGAAGAAGATACAGGAGTTGGAGGCGCGCAACGACGAGATGAGCCGAATGCTCGACGGCAGCGCCGAGTTATCCGATGACGTACAGGTTGAGCGATTGCGGGGAGAGCGAGATCGACTCGCCGGTGAACGTCGCAATCTCATCAGCCAGATCGAGGATCTCCGAGCACAATTGGAGGCCGCTCCCACCGATGAGGTGGTAACCACGATCACAGCTGCTCGTGATGAAGCGCTCTCCCAGGTGGAGCAACTACAGGAAGAATTGGAAGGAGCTCAGTCGGAGAGTCAGACCCGCAGCGCTGAGATCACCCGTCTCGAAGAAGATCGCGCCGAATTGCAGGCCGAACTTCAGCAGGTCCGCCAGGAATTCGATAGTTACCGCCAGAGTAGTCAGGAGGTGGACTCCCAGCGCAATCAACTCGGAGAGGAGGTGGTCAGGCTTCAGACCGATCTGGCGACCTCGCAGGACAACCTCGCTGTGGCTAAGGACCGAATTGAGAGCATGCAGGAGGAGTTGGATCGCCGTCATCAGCGAATCGAGGCTCTGGAAGGCGAAGTCGCGGGATACCAGGAAAAGATTGGGGAGTTAGAGGTGGAGATCACCGAACTCAATCAGGCTCAGGAGGTCCGCGATGAGCGTATCGAGGCCCTGTTAGGCTCTCTTGCGGAGACAGAAGCGGCTCGCGACGAGCAGATCGAGAGAGTGGCACAGCTGGAAGAGGAGTTGACCCGTCGTCCACCGGAAGACGAGGCAGCCGCAATGGTGGAGGAGGTTCAGACCTTGACAGCCTCCCTGCAGGAGACCACCGAAGAGCGAGATTCTCTCCGGGAAGAGGTCGCCCAGTTAAAGGGTACGCAAGCCGATATGCAGCAATTTATCGACGATCTCGAAGCTCGTCATGCCGCGGTTTCCGAGCAATGTAACTCTCTTCGAAGCGAGCGTGATACCTTCAAACAGGAGAAGGCAGCCTACGCTCGGGAGACTGACTATCTTCAGGTAGAGCGCCGCAAACAAGCCGATGAGTTGGCGGAGCTTCAAAAGGAGGTTGCCTCCTTTGAGAAGGAGAGAAAGAAGAAGACGAAGATCTTCAAGGAGCTTTCCTCGGACTTGCGAGGGCTGGTCGTGGAAAATGACCGCCTCGCCACTCGGGTCGAAGAATTGGAGCAGAAATTGGAAGCTGCTCCCGGAGAAGAGGCAATCTCTGATTTGCAGGCTGCCATTGAAGAACGAGACGAATTGCTCGCCAGTATGGAGAGTCAGGTCGAGGAGTTGGAGGCAGATTCTTCCAATTTGACTCGGGACCTCGGAGAGATCGGAGAAGAACGAGATCGGCTGGCACAGAAGGTGGAGAGCCTCGAAGAAGAGCTGGAGATTCTGCGAGAAGCCAGCGAGGACGGCTCGGAACTCGAGGGACAACTGGCTGAACTCGCCGAGGCCCGGACGGCATTAGAAGAACAACTGGAAGCTGAAAATAGCGCCAGAGAAGAATTGCAAGAAAAGGTCGACGAGTTGGAAGAGGCTGTAGAGGCCGCTCAAAAAGAGGCCGCTGAAAACGAGGACAACAGCGAGTTGACCGAAGAAC
>SKNI01000223.1 GCA_007120615.1 Myxococcales bacterium
AAGAAAGGGTCAGCGGCGAAGTAAGACTATCGCCAAAAAAAAGCTCACCGAGTCCGAGCGACTCGAGCTCAAGAGTCTTCTGGCGAGCGTCGAGGGAGACCGGCCCGTTCACCGCAGTGAATGTCGGCTTGGCGAGCGTCCCTGCCCTTATGTTTCCTGTAAATATCACCTCTATCTGGACGTCAATCCCCGCACCGGATCCATCAAGCTCAATTTTCCGGGCCTGGAAGTATGGGAATTGACCGAGACCTGCTCTCTGGATGTCGCTGATCGCGGCGGCATTACCCTGGAAGAGGTCGGAGAGTTGCTCAACCTGACCCGAGAACGCATCCGGCAGGTCGAAGCGACGGGGCTTGAGAAATTGCGCGAAGAGCACGAAGACTGATCAACCCGTCTCACCTCCCAGAAGATGGGAGCGAGTCCAGTTGATCAGCCCCCCTTCCCGAATCATCTGACATTGCCTGGGTGAGAGATGATGGACGACCTCCACCTCCATCCCGCTATCGGTGATGATGTCGGGCATCACTCCACATTCCTTCAATGCTCGATGAATTCCGGTTATTTTCAGGGTGTCATCGCGCTCGATTCGATCGTAATCCTCGGGATTCTTAAAGATCAGGGGTAAGATCCCGAAATTAGCCAGGTTCTGCCAATGAATCCGGGCAAAGTCTTTTGCGATCACCACCCGCAAGCCCAGATATCGAGGAGCGATCACCGCATGCTCCCGACTGGAGCCCTGACCGTAATTTTTCCCGCCGACCACCGCGTGTCCACCGCTCACCCGCATGGCCCGATCGTAGTAGGTCTCATCGACCTGATCGAAGCAAAACTTACTGATCTCAGGAATGTTGCTGCGAAGGGGCAGCACTTCGTTTCCCGCCCGTAGAATCTCGTCGGTGGAGATATCATCCGCCGCTTTCAGCAAAACGGGCAGATATAGCTCATCGTCTGGAGGCTCGAAATTGGGAAGAGTCTCGATATTAGGACCCTTCTCCAACCGTACTTTCCGGGATTCTTGTGGCGGGAGGGGTTCCACGAGCATCTCCTGATTGATCACGATATCATCGGGCTCTCGGACCTCAAAATACTCCAGCCCCAGATCCCTGGGATCGGTGATAACTCCGGTCAACGCTCCCGCCGCAGCGGTCTCGGGGCTAACCAGACAGACCTGATCTCGCCGGGTGCCGGAGCGACCTGGAAAATTTCGAGGCACCGTTCGCAGACTGATCGTCTCCGTCGCCGGAGCCTGCCCCATCCCGATGCATCCGTTGCACCCCGTCTGATGTAGTCGCGCCCCGGCCTGCAACAGCGTCAACAGGTGCCCATCTCGGGTCAAAGTCTCCAGAACCTGTCGGGACGCCGGATTAATATCCAGCGACACCTCAGGATGCACGGTTTTGCCCTTCATCATATGGGCTACGATCGCCAGATCTCGGTAGCCGGGGTTGGCTGAAGAGCCCACATATGCCTGGTGAATCGACTTTCCGGCCACCGACCGCACCGTGGTGACATTACCCGGACTCGTCGGCATCGCGATCAACGGCTCCAATGAAGAGAGATCGATCTCCTCCTCGATGTCATAGCTTCTTCCATCATCGGCCCGAATCTCTCGCCAATCGTCTTCCCGCCCGTTCGAGCGCAGAAATCTGCGGGTCTCGTCGTCGGAGGGAAAGACTGTACTCGTGGCTCCCAATTCGGTTCCCATATTGGCGATGACATGGCGATCCATCGCGGACAGGCCCGCAAGCCCCGGTCCGTGAAATTCGAGAATTTTTCCCCCCCCTCCCGATACCCCGTGGCGGCGCAAAAGCTCCAGAATCACATCTTTTGCGCTGACCCAGTCTGGAAACTCACCGCTGAGGTGAATGCCCCAGATCTGAGGCATCGTGATATAAACGGGCTGTCCCGCCATCGCCAGTGCCACATCCAGGCCTCCGGCCCCCAGGGCCAACATTCCAATTCCTCCTGCCGCCGGAGTATGACTATCGGATCCCAGCAGCGTCTTCCCCGGCACTCCGAAACGCTCCTGGTGCACCGCATGGCTGACTCCGTTGCCCGCTCGGCTGTACCAGAGGCCAAAACGCCGGGCAGCGCTCTGCAAAAAGCGATGATCATCGGCGTTCTTATAATCCACCTGCAAGAGATTGTGGTCGACGTATTGAGCGGAGAGCTCCGTCTTCACCCGGTCCAGCCCCATGGCCTCCAACTCCAGCATCACCAGCGTACCGGTGGCATCCTGGGTAAGAGTCTGATCTACCTTCAGCCCGATCTCCTCACCTGGTTTCATCGTCCCGTCGACCAGATGAGAGCTAATTAATTTTTCCGCCACCGTCGATGCCATTGCCAGCCTCGGAGCCCAGAGAATTTAACTGCCTGCGATGGGCAACAAGCTAAGAACGAGCTTCGATAGTACAAGCCCTCCCAATACTTAGATGGCACCTACTCAGAACTGTGGCACCTCCACGATGCCGTCGCTTCCCGCTTCTTCGGCGCCGAGCCGTCCGAACCCCTCTGAGCCCCAGCAAAATGCCCGCCCCTCGCTGGAAACCGCACAGCTATGAGCGATACCGGCGGCCACCGATATGAATTCATCGTCCGGCAGGTCTACCGACCGCGGTGTCATCTCGGGATTGGTCGGCTGTGGTCCGACCTGGTTGCTGGGATTGGCCCCCCAGCACAAAATTCCGCCATCATCGGCATCTACGGCGCAGCCATGAAGATTACTGGTTGAGAATGCCCCTACACGCAACGCTCCCACCTGATGGGGCTCGTCTCGATCCTCGATATCTCCCTGTCCCAATTGTCCGCTGCCGTTGGCCCCCCAGCACCAGAGCCCATCGTCGGCATCGACGCCACACAGAAAGTCCGCTCCCCCTTTTAGCCCGGTGAGCCCACTGACATTGGAGACATCCAACTCCTGGGGATAAACGAAGTTACCACCACCTTCGGTCTCCAATGATTCCATACCCGGTCCCTGTCTTCCCCAGCATCGCAGCGATTGATCATCCATCGCGGCGCATACAAAGAAATAGGCTGTCCCCACTTCCCGGGCATCGGCTCCGTCCAGAGCTACCCGCCGTGGCCGGTCTTGCACGGTCTCCGAGCTCGCCGGATTCAGCCCGACTTGACCGTGGATATTATACCCCCAGCAATAGACCTCGCCCGTGGTCGCAGCCCCACAATTATACTCTCTTCCCGTATTAATCGACGTGAAGTCCAGGCGATCATCTTGACCTCCGGCTCGTCTCAACCGGACCTCCACCGGACGGATTATATTGGGCTCTTCATCGTCAAACTCCACTCCCACCTGACCGCGATTATTATCTCCCCAACAATAGACCGGGCCCTCCAGGCTATGACCACAGCTATGACGATCGCCAAGTGATAGCGCCTCAAAACGGACATCGCTGTCGACGGCGACCGGGCTAAATTGGTCGACGGTCTCCCCGTTACCAAGCTGTCCCCGATTGTTTCGTCCCCAACAATAAGCCACTCCCACAGCGGAGAGTCCACAACTGTGGGTCTCGCCTGCCGCCACCTGGGCCCAATGAAAATAGACCTCCACCTCCAGGTCGGCAGAAAAACCGTCTCCCGCAGCAGTCACCGTTGTCGTTCCACTGCCAATTCCTCGAAGAACCCCATCCTCTACGGTCGCCACATTTTCATCCTCTACGCTCCATTGAAGAGGGACTTCCACGGTGGGAATCCCGTCGCCGTCATAAAACGAGACGTCCACCTCCACTTCCTCCTCCACATGGACTCTCCCACCGGAAAGCGAAAGCACCGCCTGCTCGGCGGGGCCGGCAACATCGATTCGCCGCTGAGCACTCTGCTCATCAACCACAACTTGTACTCTTCCCTGACCGTGAGCGATCGCCTCCACCACACCGTCGGAGTCAACGGTTACGACATCGGGCGTCAAACTCTCCCAGCTCGCTGCTTCGGTCACCGGAGACTCCTCGTCCGCAGTCCTCCAGAAGACTTCCAATTCAGCGCTCTCTCCCACCGCCAGGAGGACCTCATCAGGGCGAATCTCAAGGCGCTCTTCATCAGGGCACAATCCACAGTCCACCTCTCCACCACAACCATCATCGAAGAGGCCACACTCTCCTTCCACCGCCCCGCAATCGATCGACTCGGCCTCACAGATATTGGTCGGCCCATTTTGATTCTGATTGGCATCGCTATTGGAACCGACTTCTCCACCACCACAGGCGCCCGACATAACGCCCGCTAACAGCCCCACGAGGATTAAGATGCCCGCACTCCACCGATATTTTACACCCATTTCAATTATCCATCGTCTGACTGATTGATGATTCCCAGAGCATCGAAGCTCATCTCACTACCAAATTAACACATCTCAGTACCGCTCCCAAAATCGAGCTCCCCAGGGAATCTTTTCCTCGAGATCATTCGTTTTCGAGCTATGAAGTCCTCTAATGAACAACGAGAACACCTGCTCCTTCGAGAGATGCCGCTGCTCTTTGTCGATATTCAGGCATCAGGAGCTCGTCCCCCGAAGGCCCATCCTCTCAACGTGGCCTGGTGCATGGCCAGTGCCGCCGATCTGGAAGGTTCTGCTTCCATCCTCATCGAAGATCGTTGGATTACACCACCCGAGGATCACCTGATCCCTCGACGAATCCGGCGAATGCTCGAACTCGACAATACACCCATCTTTGATCCACAGGCCACGACTCCCATCGAAGACTGCCAGGCGGATCTACTCGAATCCCTTGAGGAAGTGCCTCATCATCTCTGGATCGCCCACTATAATCGATTTGAAGAAGCATTTCTGAGCTACTTCTGTACCGATAGTTCCACCTTCGACAATGCCATCTGCACCCACCAGATCGCCCGCCGTCTCCTCGCTGGATTACCCCGAAGGGGAATCGCAGCGGTGGCTGGTTATTTTGGATATCGCCTCGATGGACGCTACCGAGCGCGTTGCCATGTCGAGGCAACCCTCGAGATCTGGAGAAACTTCGTGGAAATCCTCGACAATAAAGGCGTGGAAACCCTCGAAGAACTCCACCAATGGCTCAACGACCCAGAGACCATCTCCACCTCCTCGCGCTATCCAATGGATCGTCAGCGACGCCTCGATTTGCCCCGAACTCCCGGTATTTATCGCTTCGTCGATCGAAACGATCATACCCTTTATATCGGGAAGGCCTCCGATCTAAATAATCGGGTGAATAGTTATTTTCGCACCCGCCGCGGACTCTCCGAATCCAAATTGGAGATGATAAGTCAGGCCGCCGACATCCACATTCAATCCGCACCATCTCCTCTGGAAGCAGCACTCGCCGAGGTCGATGCGATCAAAGAATATCAACCGCCCTATAATGTGGCCCTCCAACCTCGAGAAATAGCGCTGACCTTTGCCGACCCCTTGGGTCAGTTGAGCCCGGTGGCCGATATCGACTTTCGCTACGGACCGTTTTTGTCGACCCGTTCTCTTCTGGAGTTCCTTTCCATCTGGAATCTCACCGCCAACCAAGATCTTGAATTCGAACACTTCCTTCCGCCCTTGCCAGGGGCCACGGCCAACGACGGGCGTATGATCTTCTCCCAGCGTCATGGTCTTTCCCGTAGCTCGATCGACCTGCCGACCGTCTGGCGGATCGGAAATCAGCTGTGGCTGCGCAAAGCACTCGAACAGGCCGAGGCTTCGCAACCGATACAAGAGGATGAACCGCTACTAGATTCGGATGAAATCGATCAGAACGAAGACGAAGAATTCATTTGGACGGGGCCAACCGTCGCCGATGCTCTGGAACGTCGCTGCCACCGAGTCGGGTTCGCTCTCCGACGTGGCCGCCTCCTCGCACGACTTACCGACGTCGAGATAAACTGGGAGCCTCGAAGCGGATCTCATGAGCGTCGCAGCTTACAGCTGGGAGACAAAAGCCCCTCGGCTTCGATTCTTACCCAGATGAACCGCCTTGATTTTACCACCTACCAACGAATGCGCGTCCTCTCCACAGAGATTCGAACCCTCCTGGCCACCGGCCACGACATTTCGATCTCTGCGGGAGGACGCGTATTCACTGCCCCCGATCTTCGGCGCATCTGGTCCTGGATCTAGCTTACTGCGCTACCGAAGCTGCCGAAGCCTGCGGCGAAGGCCACTGCGGAAAGGGATCGTCGAGTTCGCCCCATCCGGCCTGCCCCAACTTCATCTCCTCATCGGTGAGCAGGCAAAAATCCAGCGCCTCCCGAACCACCGCCTCATCGAGGTCGATCCCGATAAAGACTAGTTCCTGGCGGCAATCGCCAACATCCACATCCCAGACCTTCTCGATCCACTGACGAGTCTCGATATCTTCGGGCCACTGCTCTTGGCTAACCATGGCGAACCACATCCCTCCCGGGTCAAAACTAATCGACATCCCGGCCTGTGACCACATCCCCACCATCCCGTACCGACTCGCCAGCCATACAAACCCCTTCGCCCGCAATAGCCCCTCCCAGCCGATGGAGATCACATCCCACAATCGCTGAGGATGAAACGGTCGGCGGGCCCGGTAGACAAAGCTGCTGATTCCGTACTCCTCGGTCTCCGGCGTATGCTCTCCGTTGAGCTCCTGAATCCATCCGGGAGCCTGCGACGCCCGCTCAAAATCAAATCGATGGGTCCCAAGGATCTCATCGAGCTCCACCCGTCCCTGAGCGATCGGGATGATCTTTGCCTGCCGATTGAGCCCCTTGAGTGCGGCCATCAATTCTTCTCGGCGCTCCTCGGTGACCTGATCGATCTTGGTCAAAAGGATCACATCGGCAAATTCGATCTGATCGATGAGCAAATCCGTAAGAGTTCGATCATCGGTCTCATCAAGCGCCATATCGCGATCCGCCAGATCATCGAGAGAGTCAAAGTCTTCCCGAAAATTCAGGGCATCCACCAACGTCACCATCGTGTCGAGGCGGGCCACCCGGCTGAGAGAATTCCCCTCCTCGTCTTCAAACATAAAGGTCGCAGCCACCGGCATGGGCTCGCTGATCCCCGACGATTCAATCAGCAAGTAGTCGAACCGCCCCTCTTCGGCGAGCCTTGCGACCTCGATGAGCAGATCCTCTCGGAGCGTGCAGCATATGCAGCCGTTGCTCATCTCCACGAGTTCCTCGTTGACGTGCTTCAACGACGAGTCACCCTGCTGGCGAACCAATTCGGCGTCAATATTTACAGCGCCCATATCATTGACGATCACGGCGACTCGTTTTCCCTCCTGATTGCGCAAGATCTCATTTAATAGTGTCGTCTTACCGGCGCCCAGAAAGCCGGACAATACGGTGACCGGCAATCTTTCATCTCTGGCTACTGCTTTTCCCATAACTTCATTTTCTCCTGATGGTTTCGGTTATCCTTGCGAATTCTTTTCCTCAAATCACACTCAAAATTCTTCTGCCCGTCATTCGCGCTCCCGCAATATTTGGGGCCGCCGGACCTAACTCCAACTCGGCCAGCGGTCCGCTTACGTGCAACCCCTCGGTCCACTGCAACGCCTCGTCAACGATGGGATACCCACACTCCGCACATCGAAGCTCCAGCCGTTCGATCGCCTCCGATAGCCAACCCTGATCGGGCCGGACGCTGCCAAAACCGGTAGCCAGAACGACGCTGTCCACAGCGACCTTCTCTCCCGCCTGAAGCTCAAGGATGATCTCCCCACCGGAGCTGACTTCAGCTCCCTCCACCTGCCCTATTAGATGCTCAATGCCCCCGCAGCGAACCCGCTCCTTAAAGGGCAACGCCACATCCTGGGGCATCGAACCTCGATGCCTGGCCTTTTCAATCGCCTGGCGTCTCTTCTCGTAGGACGAGAGTTTTCGAAACCCCGATTGGCACTTCGGACCCAACCAGCAGGGCTCACTGTCAAATTGATGTACCTTCACCGAATGTCGTCCGATGACCGTGACCCTGGCCTCCCTTCGCTGACTCAGCGATACGGCCAATTGTGCCGCCGAGATTCCGAGCCCGATAATCGCTATCCGATCCTCCTTGGCCAGATTCTCTTTTTCGAATTCCTCATCAAAGATATGCCAGACTCGACCTCCCGCTTCATTGAGATCTTCGGCCCACTCCGGCCAGCAGGGTCGATGCCCGCTGCCCATCGCCAGAATAACCCGTCTGGATTTCAACTGGCCCTGATCGGTCTCCACGCAAAAGCCTCCCGCTTCGTCTCGGCGAAGATCCGTGGCCCAACCATTTTCCCGGATCTCTCGAAGCCCACCGCTCTCACAGATATGCTCACAATGCGCTTCAAATAGACCCAGCGACGGTCGATCATAGGGGGGACGAAAGCCGTCGAATTCGCAGCCTCTCGAAGTGCGAGAAAAATCGAGCAACTCCATCGGCGTCAATCCGATGTGGTGAACCACTGGAGAACGCAGATGACTCATTCCCGTCTGAGCGGTACAGGCCTTCCAGCGACCCAGCGGCTCTTCAAACGGATCCAGTACTACGACGCGATCGCGCTCCACGCCGACCAGATTCACCAACACGTGGGAGAGATGCGTTCCATGAACCCCTCCACCGATTATCAGCCACTCGAGCATCGCTTTTTCCACTTTGTTGTGTTCTCCAGCAAAACGTTTCGGAACTCTACGTCACCAGCCCCTTAATTGCAAACGAGTTGCATTTGCATGATATTGCCCAGATTAATCGGTAGAACGAGATTGAAAAGATAGGGGTAGGGACACCCGGTTCGCCGGGCGCCCCTCCCTCCGAACCGTACGTGCGGATCTCCCGCATACGGCTCTCCAGTTAGTGAGTTCCTTGTCGTAAGGACTCA
>SKNI01000635.1 GCA_007120615.1 Myxococcales bacterium
AAGACGGAGCGGTTCTGACCGAGCCGATCCCCACCGATGGCGTGTACTTCGACTACGTGGCGCTGCAATTCGATGCTCAAATCACCCCCTCCATCGACGTGCGCGTCTCCAACGACGACGGCTCCTCCTGGTCGAGCTGGACCGCCGTTACTCTCACCTTTGAGGAAGAGGGCGCTCACAACGGGTTTGCCGCCCTCGACATCGATTCGGAGTCGATCAAGACCCACCTCCAACTTCGGTTTACGGGTGCTGAGCGTGAGGACTTCTCCTTTGTGAAGATCGAGCCTTTCGACAGCGCCTATAGCGATATCACCCCGGGAGAGGCCGACTTTGAGCCCGTCTCCGACGACGAGGATATCAGCATCGCCCATTTTGAATTGGCCGCCCACCGGGCCGTCGACGTCCCCCGCGCCGACTGGGGCGCCCGCGGTCATCGATGCACCCGCTCCAACTCTCCGACCCGCGTCGTCATTCACCACTCCGGCACCCCCACCTATGAGAGCAGCTCCGTGCCCGCCCGAGTCCGACAGATCCAGAATTACTCCCAGGACAATAAGGGCTTCTGCGATATGATGTATCACTTTCTCATCGGTCAGGACGGATTGATCTATGAGGGCCGAAGCGAGCGCCTTCAGGGAGCCCACGCCGGCGGCGCAAACTTCGGAAGCATCGGTATCGTCTTCATCGGAGACTACAGCCACGCCCCTCCCTCCGATGCGATGATGGACGCCGGGGCCCGACTGATGGCGGCGCTCTCCGATGAATACGGAATTCACCTCGATCGCAACACCGTCGAAGGCCACCGCCACGCCGGAACCACCAGCACCGGTTGCCCGGGAGATGCCCTCTACGCCCGCCTCCAACAACTCATCGACGGGGCCTACGACGTCTCCGGTGGAAGCACCACCCCCCAGGGATGCACTCAGACCGAAGAGGATAATTGCGCCGTCTATGGATGCGGATGCGTGGCCGGGGAGTGCTCCGGCGGAAATTGCTCCGGCTCCGGATGCACCTCCGAAGAGATCGGAGCCTGCAATAACCAGGGCTGCGGATGCGTCGACGGGGAGTGCTCCGGTGGCGCCTGCGAAGGCTCCGGCTGCACCGACCACACCGAAAACCAGTGCAACGCCTTTGGCTGTGGATGCGTCGACGGAGCCTGCTCCGACGGGGCCTGCGGAGAGCCATCCTTTGACTCTCTGAGCCGCTTTCATCCGGTCAGTCCCTACCGGGCCGCCGATACTCGAAACGGTGCCCAGCCTGTGAAAGCCGGCACCACTCGAATGTTCGACCTTCCCGGCGTCCCCGCCGACGCCGAGGCGGTCACCGCCAATATCACCGCCGTCAATCCCACCAACGCCGGCTACCTCACCGTCTACCCCTGCGGAGAGCGCCCCGGCACCTCCAGCCTCAATTACCAGCCCGGCGAGGCCCGCCCCGGCCAGGTCACCGTCAGCCTGTCGGCGCTTAACCAGGTCTGCGTCTACAGCCTGGCCACCGTGGACGTCATCATCGACATCTCCGGATGGTGGCGACCCACCGACGGGATGCAGGTCGATCCCTGGACGACCCGATTTGCGGACACCCGCGCCGGCGACCTCGGCGGGCGGATCAGCCGCGGTCAAACCCGGTCCTACGACTTCTCCGGTCAGGTCGGCCCCTCCACAAAAGCGGTCTCCTTAAACGTCACCGCCGTCCACCCCTCCGATCAGGGCTATATCACAGTCTTTCCCTGCGCCGACGGCCGACCCGAATCCTCCCACCTCAACCTTCAGCCCGACATCACCCGGGCCAACCACCTCACCGTGCCCCTGGACGCCGATCAGCGAGTCTGTTTCTACACTCATCAGACCGACACCGATCTCTTGATCGACCTCACGGGAACCTGGTCCGAAGACGGCGACCAACAATTGACCCCCCACGCCCCGACCCGCATCACCGACACCCGAGGCTCCAACAAGGTATCTCCCGACACCGATACCCAGATCCACCACCAGACCGACGGCGTCGTCTTCGCAAGCCTGGTCGTCGTGGACGCCGACCAGGCCGGCTACGCCGCCGTCTACTCTTGTCAGGACGGCTACCGCGGAGCCTCTACCCTGAACTTCCCCGGCGATCAGGCCACGGGCAACGCCGTCGTCGTCGATGCCTCCCGAGGCGGAGTCTGCGCCCGGACTTCCGCCTCCGCTCATATGATCTTTGATACCTTCGCCACCCAACGATAAAGGGCAGGGAGCGCAGATGTCCCCGTCCGCGCTCCAAGCAAATTGCAACGCCCGCTCCTTTATGAGATTCTCCGCTCATCGTTTCCTATCCGATATCCAATATCGAAAATGAGCTGAGAGATAATAATGGCCGTAAAGAAACTTTTCCCTCTACTGCTTCTTTGTCTTGTCCTCGGCTGTATCTCCGACCCCACTGATATCGGTACGGATCAAGATGGTATCGACGGCGAAGATACACCCCGACTGACCGGCGTCAGCGCCGGTGAAAATCATAGTTGTGCCGTCTTTGACGACGGTATAATTCGGTGCTGGGGCAATAATGATCGCGGACAATTGGGCGACGGGTCCACCGATAGCCCCACAGGTCCTGTGGAGGTGGAGATCTCCTCGGCCGTAGAAGTCTCCGCCGGAGTCCACCACAGCTGCGCCCGACGGGAAAACGGACAGGTCCGTTGCTGGGGCGCCGGCGGGTCTGGACAACTGGGAGTAGACTCCCCGGAGTTGAACACTCCCATCCCCGTGACCGTAGATCTGCCGAATGCGCTCGCCATCTCGGCCGGCACCCTCTTTAGCTGCGCTATCATCGAGGGCAATGACGTCAACTGCTGGGGCAGACACCAGGAAGGTCAACTCGGTGACGGGGGGGACTTCGCAATCTTTGAAAAAAGCGACACCCCGGTACGAGTTGTGAATCTGACCAATGTCCGCAGCATCTCCATCACCCGACGCCAAACCGGGCTCATCGGCAGCGGCCACGCCTGCGCCGTTCGCCATGATGGCACCGCTCGCTGCTGGGGAAATAATAGCCACGGCCAACTTGGCGATGAGGATAATCAAAACACTTCCGATCCGGTCGATGTCCATGATTTCTTCGATGTCGAGCAGATCTGCACCGGCCGCGAACATAGCTGTGCGCTCCACGAATCCGGAGAGATCTCCTGCTGGGGCCGAGGCAACCACGGACAACTCGGTAACGGCCAGGCCCAGCAACATGAAAGACCCGTCGCCGTCCAGGATATCGACTCCGCCCAGGCCATCACCTGCGGAGACAGACACACCTGCGCTCTTATGGAAGACGCCACGGTGCGTTGCTGGGGCAAGGGAGACGCGGGACAGATCGGCCACGGCCAGTTGGAGGAGCGACGCATTCCTACCACAGTCGAGGGCCTCTCCGACGTGACGCATCTGGCCTCAGGGGTCGACCATAATTGCGCCATCACCGCCGACGACGCCCTCTTTTGCTGGGGCCGAAATCACGAGAACCAACTGGGCACCTCGGGAATCAGCAACAGCGCCACCCCCATCGAGGTCGACTTCGGTCTGTGAGTCCTCACATCTCTTCTCGGTGCGCCAACCGCTCCACCAGCGACTCCACACTCTCCGGGGAGGTCTGCTCCGGGTAGAGCCATAGCGCTGCCATAAATAATGCCAGCGCTGCTGCACACCCCACGGCTACTTTGAGCTTCGAATTCTTGGACAACGAGACCGGGCCCGTCAGAGCAACTCGCGAAATGGCAAGTCCCCCCAGGAGAAGCGCTCCCGCCACCAGTAATATGACGGACGCCGTCGCCTCCATCCCCAGGATGCTCTGGCCCAGATTCGGCGATACGCTTTGCCCCTTTACAAGCTCCACACTGACGCTGGTCAACGGCGCGGTGATTCGAGGAGGAAGCTCCGGAAAGGTAGACGACACAAAGGTATTATAGAAGACCGACCCCAGAAATAGTCCTCCCAGAATGCCGAGAAATACCGGGGCCCGCTCCTCCAACTCCTCCAGCACCAGAGCGGCACCGACGGCGGCCAGCCCAAAGATCGGGATCAGCAACCGGGGCCCAAAACTCCATCCGGCAAACCACACATCTCGAGCCCCCGTGGCCAGGACCAAAAACCCCGCCACGCTCAGCCCGGCGTAGATCGCAAGCCACCGAGCCCGTTTCCACAGCAGCCCCAGCCCCATCACACCGACCAGCACCAGAGGCGCACAGAATAACAATCCCCGAGAAGAACTCAGGATCAATCCGTAGATCGCCTCCCACGACGGATACGTAATTCCGAATAACCCCGACTCATGAACCGCCCTCGCCGACCCGTGTACTAGATGAGAATAACTGGTGGAGAGGGGGTGTCCGAAGGCCAGAGTATTATAGACAAAGACCGTCACCGTCGGGATGAACGCTCCCGCCGAAAAACTCGCCAGCGGAGCCCACACTCTATGCTCTTCTCGAGCGATAAACCCCAGAAATAACGCCCCCAGAATCACCACCGCCTGATATTCCATCAGAAAGGCCATGGCCCCGCAAAATCCGGCTCCCCACTGCCAGGCGATTTCTCTCCTGCCGGCCTTCTGCTGCTCTCTCTTCAGAGACTTCATGACACAGCAGGCCGCCGCCAACGAAAAACAGGTCACCAGGGCATGACCGTAAAACGCCGATCCGTAGTGAAAGAAGCTCGTCCCCAGCGCAAAGACGATGACCACCAGGTCCGCGATCTCCTCTCGAATCGCCAGGCTCACCAGGAGCCACCGCAATAAAAAGAGGGTCAAGAGCGCAAAGGGAATCATCACCGCCCAACGGGTGAAGACCACCAGCTGCTCCATCGATGAGACGTCTCCGCCCAGCATCTGATAGGCCTTCATCGCCGGCAGCGCCACAATGCTACTGCCCGGCGCCTTATCGGAGTAATACATCCCCCCGCGCCGGGCGACATCGAAGGGCACTCCGAATTGGCGGATCTGATCATTTACCGAGACCGTCCCTGACTCCATCATGGCCAGAGTCAGATAGATCCGACTCCGCTCATTGGGCGCCTGCACCTCGGGTGTCATCCAGCTATAGGCGAGAAAGAGCCCCAATAATAAAATCAGGGGCATATAATAAAGCCCTCGAATCCTCTCCCTGAGATTTAGTTCTGAACCCTTCAAAACCTACCGATCTTCTGGAGCGCGGACGCCCCGTCCGCTCATAGAAAAAGCGCTTTTCTTGTTAGGCGAGCACATGGATGGCCTCGGCGCCAAAGGCATCGTAGTTGGAAGTGTTATATTGGTCTACCAACGCCTGGCGCCGCAGCCGCAGCCACCGCCGCCCTCCTGGCGGAGCGGTGGCTTGCCACCTGCGTAGCCCAGCTCCCGCCCAACCCCCAGGCTTGCCTGGGGGATCAGACTGACGCGAACCCACAGCGCACCGACCCAACAGACCACTACGAAGTGAATCAAATACCCGCGCTATCAGTACGTGCTACCGATGTATCCCATGAAAAAGACGGGGACGTCCGCGCTCCGATCACGCTTTAAATCACTGAATAGTTGAATCAACCCGCCTTTATTGTAACACTATACGACATCATCTTCTTGAGGGTCACCCAAAAGACCTCTCACTAGAGCAATATCAAAAGAGATAATCAATGACCTATTTTATCCGCTCACTCGCCATCGCCGCCGCCCTGCTCCTTGTAGCATGCATCTCCGATCCCACGCAGATCGATGGCACACCCAATGCCGAAGAGAGCGATGTCGGGACCAACGATACGAGTCAACCCGACGACGATGCAAATGGTGACGGTGAATGCGTCCCCGAGACCTGTGAGACTCTCGAGGTCCAGTGCGGCGAACACGACGACGGATGCGACGGTACCGTGCAGTGTCGTGCTGAGTGCGATGAGGGGACTTGCAGTGACGCGGGGTTTTGCGAATGCCAGATTCCTCACTCCGACATCGGTCACTGCACGGACGCAGGCGCAGCATGTGGGGAAGTATCTGTTACCGACACCTGCGGAGAAGAGCAATTCATTGACTGTGGTCGTTGCGATGCCCCCGATTCCTGTGGGGCCTTCGAAGAAAATCAGTGTGGATGCAAGCCCAGGACTTGCGACGATATTGACGCGAGCTGTGGCAAGCATCCCGACGGCTGTGACGGCTGGATCTATTGTCCAAGACAAGGTGAAGAGGGTTGCCGGGAGGAAGAGACCTGCGGCTCCAATGTAGATGGTGGATTTGAATGCCTGGTAGAATGCGAGCCAAACACCTGTGGGGACCTTGAATGCGGTGATATTGTTGTGGGTTGCGGTCAGCCAAATGAAAATTGCGGCGAGTGTGAAGAGACTGGATGGGAAGATACCGGTGAGACTCGGGACCGCTGCGATGGACCCGATCTCTGCACGGAACATCTGCAGGAACGTCAGACCACGGATTGTATTAATAATATGTGTTTCATAGAAACCCGGACTATACGCTACGAAGACAGTTGCGAGCGCTGCCCGGGAAGTTTTACGAATCTTGGACTCCTCTGCCAGAACGACAGCTGTGTCTTTTAATGGCGTCTTCCCTCACTCCTCCACATCGGCCTCTTCGGTCCAATACACAAAATTGCCCCGGTAGATCACCGCTTCGGCGTGGCTTTGCCCAAAGTGGTAAGTGAGATATCGATAATGGGGCACCCCGAAGCAGGCGATGTCGGCCCGGGCCCCGGCGCGAAGCTCTCCGATATCATCTCGGCGTAGAGCCTTTGCGGCACCGGCCGTAATCGAGCGCAGCGCCTCTCCTGGCGTCAACTTATAAAGCGTACATCCCAGCATCAAAATCGTCCCCAGGTCCTGGGTCATGGCGCTGCCCGGATTAAAATCGGTGGCCAGGGCCACCTCGCAGCCGGCGTTTAATAATTTTCGCGCCGGAGCCAGCTCCGAGGTGGTCCCTAAAAAGAGATTGACCGCCGGCATCAACACTCCCACCACTTTTGCTTCGGCCATGGCCTCGATGGCCTCGTCACTGGAATGCTCCAGATGATCGGCGCTGGCCGCTCCGATCTTGGCCGCCAGCATCGCCGCCCCGGCGTCGGTGATCTCATCGGCGTGAATCCTGGGGATCAATCCGTATTCCTCGCCGGTGGTCAAAATCCGCTCGGCTTCTTCGGTGGTAAAGGCCCCCCGGTCACAAAATACATCGCAATAGCCGGCCAGGTTCTGCTCGGCGACTTTGGGGATCATCTCGTCGCACACCAGATCTACATAGGCCTTGCGATCGTGTCGGTATTTTCGCGGGATCGCATGAGCCCCCAGAAAACAAGGGACCAGCTCACAGGGAATGTCCTCCTGAGCGGCGGCCACCGCTTTGAGACTCTTGAGCTCGTCGGTGGTGGTCAGCCCGTAGCCGCTTTTGACCTCCAGCGTGGTGATCCCCTGTCGCACCGATTGATAAACCCGGCGAACCAGATCGGTCTTCAAATCCTGCGTCGAGGTCTGACGCAGGGCGTCCACCGTATTCAGAATGCCCCCGCCGGCCTCTAAGATCTCCACATATTCTCGGCCGGCGTTTCGAAGCATAAACTCCTCCGATCGCTCCCCGGCGAATACGGCGTGGGTGTGGCAATCGATCCAGCCCGGCATGGCCACGTCGGTCTCAAAGACCCTGGCGTCGTCGCCACGGACTTCCTTCGGGCGGTCGGCAAACGGGCCCACCCACCGGATGGACTCGTCGTCTTCGTCCACTACGATGGCGCAGTCTTCGATAAGGCCCACCAGTCGATCGTCTCGACTTTGAAGCCCTTCGCCGGCGTCAAACGTAGAAAGTTCATCGCTGTCTTTCGGCATGGTCAGCGCCTGTCGCGCTCGGATCACATACATTTTTCTCCTCATCTCAAAAATTTTTGGTCGCCAAACGGCGGAAATGGCTTAGGTTTTCTTCGTCCACCTTCAACGAACTATTCTCGCGCGTCCATTTCCTGCGGACTGCGCATCACGGGGGAATCAAATGAATTTTCGTGGCTACCACGGACTGACGGTCTGGAATCGCGCCGTCGATCTGGTCGAAATGGTCTATCGCCTCACCGACGCCCTGCGGGGGACCGCCGCTCCGGAGGTCCTGGCGGAGATGCGCCGCGCGGTTCTGGCCATTCCCTCTCATCTGGCGGCCGGCTATCAAACACCGCACAGCGAAGATTATCTACGCCACGTCCACGCCTCTCAGATCACCCTCGGCAAATTGGAGACCCATCTTACGATCCTGGAGCGTCTGGACTGGACGGACCTCGAAGATCTCGAGGATCTCCAATGTCTCTTGACCCATCTGAGCCAACTTCTGGGATGCCTGGAGCGCTACCTTACCGGGGAAACTCCGGAGATTCAGGCGGGCTAGTCAGTAACGCCTGGCACGTCCACGCCGCGCTCCTTTGCGACCTCAATGGCTCGCTCGTACCCGGCATCCACGTGCCGGACCACGCCCATACCGGGGTCACTTGTAAGAACACGCTCAAGCCTCTTATGAGCGGCGTCGGTCCCGTCGGCCACGATGACCTGACCGGCGTGGAGACTATACCCCATGCCCACGCCTCCGCCGTGATGAAAGCTGACCCAGCTCGCCCCGTTGACGGCGTTGATCAGCGCGTTCAAGATCGGCCAATCGGCGACGGCGTCGCTGCCGTCCTTCATGGACTCGGTTTCTCGATTGGGGCTGGCCACGCTTCCGGCGTCCAGATGATCGCGACCGATGACGATGGGGGCTTTTAACTCCCCGCTTTTGACCATCTCGTTGAATTTCAGCCCCGCCTTTACTCGCTCACCGTAGCCAAGCCAGCAGATCCGGGCCGGGA
>SKNI01000320.1 GCA_007120615.1 Myxococcales bacterium
CTCAAGGCGCTTCGTCTGCAATTTCCCGAGCGGCGCCTCTGGGCGCTCTTTGAAGCCACCAGCAATACCTCCCGACGACGCGTTTTTCAGGACGCCTACCCCCCGGCATTTTCCATCGCCGACCGGGTGATCTTGTCGGGACCTCGAAAAAAGAAAGACAACCTCGCTGCCGAAGAGCAAATCGACATCGAAACCCTGGTGCGCTCTATCGAGTCTCAGGGACCCTCTACCCGCCTGATCCCCGATATCGACGAGATGGTTGAGACCGTCTCCGCCGAAGCCCAACCGGGCGACGTCATCGTCGGCCTCTCCGGCGCCTCCTTCGGGGGAATTCATCAAAAGTTGGTGGACGCTCTCCACCAACGTTTCGACGAATAAACAAAATACACGCAAAATCCCCCCGCCAAATTCCGACAATAGCCTCACGTTCGTCAGCATCGACTCAAACGTGAGGTTTTCATGCCCATTTTCATCCTCATCACAGCGGTGATTTTGCTCTCCCCTGTCGCCTCCGTGATGGCCCGTGAGCTGCCTCCAACGTGCTTCTCCGAGGCTGTCCTTGCGACGGATCCCGGTCCGCAGCATCGCTGGGCATCGCTTATCCCCGACGTCATCTTCGGCTTCGATTTTCAGGGACAAGAACGCGCCTACTTCGACGATCAGACTCACCTGAGCCTGACTCTTCCCAATGAGTCAACAAACGCTCCCGTCGTCCACCATCATCACTCCGACTCCATGACCCGGTGGACGGTGAGTCTGCGCTGGAGACCGGCCACTTCTTCCACCGGTGTCCTCTCTTCCAGACCACCTCGAAGTCTCTCCTACTGCGACGAGCTACTTCAACTCCATGACCGACGCCCCCGCGAACTCTCGGAGGCCATCGACCTCTGGACCCGACGTTCAGCCCTCCGCGCTGCTCTCCTCACATCAAAAAGGAGTGCCCAATGAATGATCATCTCCCCAGACGCTATCCCTCGCTATTTGTACTCATCGTCGTCGTCGCCCTTCTCCAGGCCGGCCCGGCTCATTCGCTTAGTTCCGAGGATGCCTACGAGCTTCGCAACGCCCTTCAGGCATTCGACCACGAACCCGACGTCTACCAGGTCCAGCAAGCCGCCCTCCAACACCGGGGGCTCGCCAGTGACAAGCCCGATCGGTGGACCCGCCGCGCCCGACTCTCGACTCTGCTCCCCCAGATTCAGGGCCAGGCCAGCTGGCTCGACCAACGAGACCAGCGAAATCGGTTTCGAGAAAATATCTCCGCCGACGACGACGGAACCTATGAGCGCAATCACGCCCAACACTACCTCTACGATGATCTGCGTCTTCGGGGCCTCTACTCCCTTCGCCTGACGTTTAATCTCTCCGAGCTCATCTACCACCGTCAGGAACTCAACATTCAGCGCGAGGTACGCGCCCAGTGGAGCGCACGGGACGACCGAATTCAACAGATCACGGAGCTCTATTTCGCACGTCGCCGCTACCAGCTCTACCAGCGCCTCTTGCCCACCGATGATATGCAGGAGAACCTCGACCGCCATCTCGCAATTGAAGCCCTCACCGCCCGCATTGACGCCGCCACCGGCGGTTGGTTTCGCCAACAATTAGAGGAGGCTCACTGATGAAATCCCTACTCCTTACCCCTTCGCTTCTGGCATTGCTGCTCTTGCTCTCATCCTGCCATACCGACTGGGACCCCGAATGCCAGATGTCCACCCAATGCCCGGAGCCTCTCTTCTGTCAGATGGGTCGGTGTACCGACCTCGGCGACCACGCTCCTCAACGAGGCGAAGATCCCCTCACCGCAAACCATCCGGCTTCCGACACCGACTCCGACGCCTATTTCGTCCACGACACAGACCCACAAGATGTGGAGCCCGAAGAGCCGCACCCCTGTCCTGACAGCCCGGCAGCCACCTCGGAGAACCTGGTCCTCAACGAACTCTTTGCCTACGTCCCCACCGGCCCCGAAGGCGACGCCAACGGCGACGGAGTCCGACACGCCCATGACGATGAGTTCGTCGAATTGGTCAACACCTCCCAGGAGCAAATCGATCTCACCGGCGTCGCCATTTACAACGACACTACCCCTCGATTTACCTTCCACCCTACCTGCCTGGAGCCACTCCACGCCGTGGTCGTGTTCGGAGGGATCGAACCGGGCGCCACTCTTCCCGAAGGCGAAGGCTGGCGCTCCTACACAGCGGACTCCCGATTCGCTTACGCCAACGGCGCCGGCCGTGCTGTCGTCAAAGCCGCAGATGACACCATCATCGCCGACTTCTCCTACGGCTCCCACCCCGCAGAATCCCTAAACCTGGCCACCGATCTCACCGGCGATACTTACGTCGCCCACGGTCAACTCACCGACGACGCCATCTTTAGCCCCGGCACCTGTGCCAACGGCCAGCCCTTTACTTCCGGTTGTGCCGACGATGATTCCGACGACGACAATAACAGCGACAGTGACGACAGTGATGACACCGATGACCCGTCCGATGAAGACTAACCACCCTACTCCCCGGCGCTATCATCTTCACTCAGATGCCACACTTCGTGAACATCGGCGCCAGGACCGCTGCAAAAAAGCTCCACCAGAGTATCCCTCTCCATCACGATATCCCGACATCCCCGGAGAGCTACATCGCCAAAGTCCCCTTCTCCGCTGGCGTGGAGAACCGACAACGTACAAGTTTCGCTGGCCGCCTCATCCCAACAGATCTCAACCGTATCCCCGGCGCTTCGACCCGACGATTCCTCGCCATCAGCCGGAGCTCGAGGCTCACAGCCGGTCATCATCAGAACGACCAGGACCCCTGATGAAAAGATTCGAATCCTCATAACAATCCACAAATTCCTCGGTCCATAACGTCTCCCGGCTCATTGACCCAAACGGGCTCATCGTCAAAGATACTCTCTCCATACTAACCATTGTCGGCGAAATAACCGGTCAATCTCCACGGTTCTCACCCTGAAGTTCGATCCGGCAGCATTGAGAAGGTGAACCGTCACCGACTTCAGTCATCTTTGCACCTGTGAGCAATTCGATGAAAGATCTTTTTGCCGAGACGGATTGGTCTACGACGCCACTCGGTCCTCGCGTCGGCTGGCCACAGTCCCTGCGCACTGCCCTGAATATAATACACGCCGGCGCTCTTCCGGCGTTTATTGTCGCCGGAACAGAGCGAACACTGCTATATAATCAACCCTTCGCCGAGATTCTCGGCGATCGCCATCCGCTGGCGTTGGGCCGCCCCTTCTTTGAAGTCTGGCCCGAGCTTCGAGAAAAGCTCGCCTCAGTTCTGAACAACACCCTGCGAGACGAGTCCGGGTGCCGACAGATTGTCCGCTTCGGGGAACACCGTGTCTTCGATCTTCAGATCGTCCCCCTTATCGAAGATGACCATGACTCTGCTGTGGGCCTGTATTGCACCTGCATGGAGCTCATCTCTGCGAAAGCATGCGAGGCCCACCAGTGGGAAGTGCTCTTTGAGACCAAAGAAGCCCTCCGTCAGAGCGAGAAAAGCTATCAAACTCTCTTCGACTCCATCGACGAAGGGATGTGTGTCATTGATGTGATCTTCGAAGACAATACACCCGTCGATTATCGATTCATCGAGGTCAACGCCACCTTTGAAGCTCAGACCGGCCTGCACGACCCCATCGACAAGACCGCACGGGAACTCGTGCCGGACCTCGATGAGTCCTGGTTTCAGATCTATGGAGAAGTAGCCCGCACCGGCGAACCCCGACGATTCGAGAATAACGCCCCTGCCATGGGGCGCTGGTTTGACGTTTACGCCTTTCCTTTTGGCCCCCCGAAGAGCAATCGCATTGGACTACTCTTTCGAGATATCACCGAAAAGATCAAAGCCAAAGAAAGACTTCGCCAAAACGAGAAGCGCTTTCGACTCATCGCCGATAGCGCACCGGCGGTCCTCTGGATGACCGACACCGACAACGCCTGCACCTTTATGAACAGTGGATGGACCGAACTCACCGGCCAAATCGAAGCGGACGCCCTCGGCGATGGCTGGCTCGAGCGCATTCATCCCGAAGACCATACCTATGTCCTTGAAACGTTTATCGAGGCTTCTCGAGAGCGAAAGGAATTCGCCTACGACTTTCGTCTTCATACTGCCGACGGCGAATACCGCTGGGCCCTCGTGCGCGGGGTGGCACGCTTTGACGAATCCGGTGACTATTGCGGATATATCGGCTCCGTCATCGATATCCACGACCGTAAAATGAACGCACAGGCCCTCAAAAAAGCTCATGAGCATCAAAATCAATTCATGGCTCTCCTCTCCCACGAGCTTCGAAACCCCCTGGCCCCGATCAAGCTCAACCTCCACCTCCTGGAGCAACTCGCCCCCGATAGTGAGAAGGCCCGCCTTGCCCGAGAGGCTATTGGGCGACAGACCGACCAACTCACCCGCCTGGTCGATGACCTCCTCGACGTCACCCGAATCACCCGAGATAAGATCTACCTGGAGCCACAAGAACTCGACCTCAACCAACTTCTGGTGCACACCGTTGACGATCACAGAACGCTCTTTGAAGAAAAGGGCCTCCATCTTACGCTGACCCCCTTTGACACCCCTCTCATCGTCGAAGGTGACCACAATCGGCTGGCCCAGGTCATTGGAAACCTTCTCCATAATAGTGTCAAATTCACCAACCCCGGCGGCAAGGTCAGCATCTCAGTCACCACAAATGCCAGCGGCGACAACGCCGAGATCACCGTCTCCGATACGGGAGTGGGCCTCTCTCCGGAGATCCTCTCCACCCTCTTCGATCCTTTCATCCAGGCCGACGAATCTCTGGAGCATTCCTCCGGTGGACTGGGACTCGGACTGGCGCTGGTCAAAGGACTGGTCGGACTTCACGATGGAGATATCTGCCACAAGCGATGGACTGGGTAAGGGTTCGGAGTTCAAAATTCGCCTGCCTCTCATCGTCCCCAACACCTCTGCGACCTCGGTAATTGACGTTGCCCCTCCTTCATCTCACGATGACGGTTTTCAGGTCGTACTCATCGAGGACAACCCCGACATTGCCCAGGCCCTCGAGATGATTCTATCGATGCGCGGCCACGACGTTCGAATCGCTACCAACGGAAAAGACGGCCTGCAGATAACCCGCGAAGTAGTTCCGGACTTCGTCTTCTGCGATATCGGACTTCCCGAGATGGACGGCTACGCCGTGGCCTCCGCTCTCCGCGCTGACGATCAATTCGACTCCACCTATCTCGTCGCCCTCAGCGGCTACGCCATGCCCGAAGACATCGAGAAATCAAAACAATCGGGGTTCGACGAACACTTCTCAAAGCCCCCCGACCTCGCCCGCATTGAGCGCCTCCTCAACGAGTTCCCGAAGCGCTGAGACAACCAGACCGGTGGTCGACAAGTCAAAGATCCCGTCTGACCCTTCAGACTCTTCTTGCTCCAGATTCTCAGCACTCTCGTTCATTTGCAGCACTCCGAATAAAAAAGCCCTGTTCGCCTCGATTCAACCGATGCGAGCAGGGCTTTTCCCTTTTGAACCACTCCATCTACTCAGAAGCCGTATCCAATGTTGATTCCCACAAGATGGGAGCTCAACTGATAGGTACCGTCGGCACCGACCTCATTATCGATCACCCGTTCATTGAGATAAACGTATTGGTATGCCAGGTCTGCTCGAATTCCGAGCTTCGTATACCCCACTCCGGTACTGAAGACGAAGCGGTCATTATCGGGAAGCGATGGTCCCACGGTTTCATCGGGCACCGGTGTCATATCGTATCCAAACCCGGCTCGGGCCTTCAGGTTATCGATCACGGCAAACTCACCGCCGATTCGAAACGCAAAGGCATCCTCCCAGTCCGCGTTGACTACCAGATCATCGCCCTGCTCCTCGAATTCAACGGCTATCTCATCATAGACCGACCAGGTCATATAATTGACGTCCACTCCCAGCCACAGCGGCTCCAGAACCTGCCAGCCCAGACCGAAGTTAACGGTGTGGGGGATATTGATGGTGGTGGTGATATCCTGGTCCACAAATGAAGCCGCAAAAGGTGTGTCGTTGGGATCGGTAAATTGCTCTTCATCGTTGTGATTTCCGAATCGCGCGGTGCCCTCATAATTAATCCGGGCTCCACTACGATAATTCAACCCCAGGGTGATCTCGTCGGTGGCCTTGAACATCGTGGCAAACGTTGCTCCCACACCCACTCCGGAACCGGCGAGGTTGACGTCAACTTCGGTGTCCTCTCGCAGAAAGACGGAGCGTCGCTGACTCAACGTGGAGTGCAATACCTGAACTCCGGCGGCCACTCCCAGATCAAGACCGGGGATCTTATAGGCGAAGTTGGGATTGATATTGATCGTCTGCAACCCCTGGCTTCGAAAGGTTTCCCGGTTTTCCCAGTTATCCCAATCGATCGCCAGACCCCAGGGGAGGGTCACTCCAACTCCCAGCGCGAAGCTATCAGCGAAGGGTACCGCCAGGCTGAAATTGGGCGGTGGAAAGACCTGAGCCACCGTCGACGCCTCACTGGTCCCGTCAGGACTGGTATAGCTGACCGATGGTGCGATCAGCGTGGGACCGGCGTAGACATTGAAGTCTTCCCGAAAAATCATGGACGCCGGGTTAAAAAAGTTGGCATTGGGCTCATCGGCGTTGCCCGTGGCAACTCCCGACATCCCGGAGGCCGTTGCGCTCTGCGCTGTATTGGCAAACCCCGCCGCAAATGCTGCCGCGGGAGCGACCACTAAGGCTGTGGCCAGTCCCCATCCGACTATATATTTTTTCTTCATCATTTGACTTCTCCGCGTGAAATTCGATTCACCTGGTTTAGATATCTATCAACAATCATTGCAAACATTCCGACGCTGTCAGCGCCAACTCAGCGGCTCCCATCAATCCACTGCTGAGCCAGGAAGCTGCCTGCAAGCGCGCACACAGCCCCTCTTCATAGCCTTCCAACGCAGGGTCACGAACCGACACAAACGAATGGGGGACATCTTCATACGTGGTGTCCTCAAGACTCACCCCCAATGCTTCGGCCAGCGCTACGGTAGAGCGGTTGACGATCGTTCGATCCCCTTCGGCCATCTGCAGCAAAAAGTGCGCCTCCGGCAGATATTCCACGCATACATCGTCACCTCCCACATCTTCACATCGCCAGTTGGAGGGACATTGATCGCTATTATCACAGGTCTCTCCCACCACCGGACCAAACTCACCGGCGTCGGCGTCATATGCGACGGTTCGTCGATCTCCGCTCACCGCCGTCGGTGCCAGCGCAAACGGGTCGATTACATCAGCGGTCCACTGCACAAGGGCCATTGTTCGAATAAAGGCGAAGTCTCCAGGGAATATCCCCATCTCTCCGAACGCATCGAGAATGGATCCACCGATGGTGGACTCTCCTTCTTCATCACCCTCCAGAATCCAGGCGAACCGACCTCCCGCCACAGAAATCACCGACGTGTCCACCGCCGGGTCCAGCCCGACAAAGGGAACTCCAACGATCCCGCCCAGACTCACCCCCATATATCCGAGGTTGGTGCTGAAGTAGGGGCCATCATCATCGACGTCTTGAAAGAGCGGCTCCAGGCCACTTTCCCCGTCTTCCCCTTGAATGATTCGGCTCAAGACAAAGAGATCGACGATGGCCTGTCCGAAATTATTTTTACTGGTCAACAGGTCGGGGGATAAAAACCCAGCTCCCGAGCCGGCAGGAGTCGTCGCCGGGTGAAGAGAGTCCGCACCGTCGGCCCGACCGCCGTGAAGAGGAAAGTCCATCGCCACGGTAGCCAGACAATTGGCCGCCAATTCATTGGCCTGAGACAGTCCCTGCCAGCGATCGCCGCCGAGTCCGTGCTGGGTAATCACCACGTCATAAGGCGCTTCGCACTGCGTATCGCCCTGGTCTTCCTCGGGAAGATATACCGTGATCCCCACCCAGTCCTCACTCTCTTCTACCGTACCCGCTGTCATCGACAGGTTCACGGACTGGAATTCACCGGCGAGATGAACGGCGCGCACATTGCTCATATCCACCATATAATCGGTTGCACTATTGGGGTCTTGAAATTCACCACCATCAATTTCGACAAAATCATCGTCTCCACCGCCGGCCTGGCAATCCCCCTCTCCATCGCAGGCCCGTCGGGCCGTCAATTCGTCGCGCTCCGACAGAAGGTCCATCGCCAGCGCTCGATATTCCAGCAGCGCCTGGGCCGGGTCTTCGGTATCAAATGCCCAGGCGTTGACGATCCGGTTGCGGGTAAACCGCTGCCCGTCGATGATCACCGCCAAGAAGAAAAGCTGTGAATATTGGTTACGGGCGGGCTCCAGGGCCTGGGCGGTTTCATCGTCCAGGGCGTACACGATGCTATTGCCTTCGGAGTCGATCAAAGCCTGGGGACTTCGCAAAAATACGAAAGCCGGTGTCGGCTGTACGGGCCGCCCGTTGGCACCCAGCATATCCTGGGTGACGATTCCGGCGTGCAGCTTTCGCGGTGCCAGCGGCACCAGCGGCTCCACCACTACATGTCCCCACTCCGGTTCATAGGAGACTCGGTACTCATCATCGGTGAGCAGTTGAGAACTCGCTCCATCTTCCGGCGCCAACGCCACTGAACCAGATCCCACCGTGCTCGGATCCACCTCTCCATCCAGCGGAATCCAGCCCGCCGCCGTCGTCGAAAATCCGGTGCGCTGATTGAGCGTCTGCAAGATTCCTGTCGTCAACGGATCCGCGTCCTCCGGGATCGGAAGATTGACC
>SKNI01000464.1 GCA_007120615.1 Myxococcales bacterium
AGCTGTGGCAGCGCCACCGCGAGGACGAAGCGACGCCGCCAGCGTTGGTCTGCCGGTTCGAAACCAGGGTAGTCTAGACGTGAGCATCAGTTGCGGTTATCATCTCCAAGAATGCTGCTTATTATCAGTGATCACCTGCACCTCCTAAGTGAGTAGACGGCAATGCGAAAGATCCTCGGCACCTGCCTTTTTGTTTTTGCTCTCAGCGGTTTTGGGCTCGTCTCCACGGCGCACGCTCAAGATGGCGAGGGTTCCGCTGTTGCACGACAGGTGGAGACGCTCTCCACCGAGGGCGCACAGCACTTCGCGGCTGGTGATTTCGAAGCGGCCATCGCTTCCTTCGAAGAAGCCTATGCCCTGCAACCGGTGCCCAACCTCCTCTACAATATCGGCCGCTGCCACGAACAGCTCGAGCAGTGGGACGAGGCGATCGTGTATCTGGAGCGCTTCATCACGGCTCCCGAAGTAGAAAGCGACGCTCGAGAACACGCCATGCAGAGAGTCCAATCGCTTCGAGAAATCAAAGAAGCTACCGCTAAAGGCGACGACGATCCCGACACAGGTGATCTCGATGATGACCCGATGGAGCCCGAGCCCGTGGTAGTAGAAGGACCCAACCGAACGCCCGGTTTCATCGCCGTCGGTGCCGGCGCGGGGCTGATCGTGGGCGGTGTGGTTATGGGCCTTATGGCCAGCGGAAACGCCGATACCATCCAGGACACCACTCTCTCTTATGACGACCGACTGGCGGCCCAGAGTTCAGCACGAACTCAGGGGCTGGTGGCCGATATCTTCTATGTCTCCGGCGCCGCCGTAACGGCCGTGGGGATTTATCTGCTCATGACGGCCGGCTCCGACGACGCTCCGCCTCCGACGGCGGCTACCATTCAGCCCTGGATCGGACGCCACAGCGCCGGCGTGGGCTTTCGCCGTGGCTTCTAACCCAACTGAACTCCCATGACCTCTACGCGCGAAAAACGGCGGCTGCTCTTTGAGCGCCTCATCGGCCAGACCGTCGCCGACCGATACGAGATCGTCAGCCTTCTGGGCTTTGGCGGCATGGGTGCGGTCTACGAAGCCCTCCAGCCCAATATGAATCGACGCATCGCGCTGAAGTTCATCCCCTCTCACGATCCCGTCACCGCCGAGCGCTTCAAGCGAGAGGCCCGAACCGTCGGTCAATTAGAGCATCCCAATACGGTCACCGTCTTCGATTATGGTCAGACCGATGATGGTTTTCTCTACCTCACCATGGAGATGCTCTCCGGTCGCACTCTGACCGATCTCATCAAAAAAGAAGCACCTCTTAAACCGAAGCGCGCCGTTCACATCGCCTCTCAGATCTGCCGCTCTCTGGCCGAAGCCCACCAGGCCGGCATCGTCCACCGCGATATCAAACCGGACAACGTCATCCTCATCGAGGTTGACGGCGATCCGGACGTGGCGAAAGTTCTCGACTTCGGCATCGCGAAAGCCATCACCGGTGAAGACGACGTCCAACTCACCGGAGATGGTCGCATCGTCGGCACCCCTCGGTATATGTCTCCCGAACAGATCCTCTCGGAGAACATCGACCACCGAAGCGATATCTACAGCCTGGGTTGTATCATCTTCGAGATGCTCTGCGGCGAGCCCCCATTTGAAGGCTCCAGCACCACCGCGCTGATGATCAGTCACGCTCAGGATGCGCCTCCTCCATTCAAGGAGCGCCTCTCCGAGGAGGCACTCCATAATGTGCCCCTTGCCCTGGAGCATGTGGTCCGCGCTTCGCTGGCCAAAAGCCCATTGGATCGACCGCAGACCACCGATGAGCTACGCCACGAATTGAGCAAAGCCCTCGAGGATCACCAATCAGCCGCTGCAGCCCCTCCGGTTGCCACCGCTGCACCCGTGACTGCCCCCCATACGGGCCCCATGGCTGCAGGTATTGCCCCGGCACCGGCCTCCACCGGCCCCAATCGCCTGCTGATCGGATCGATTATCGTCGTAGCATTACTTCTGGTGGTCCTGATCATCGCCGTCTTTCAACAGAGAGACGGCGACGTCGAACCCGATGCTATCCCCCAGGAAGCCATCGTCGGCCTCGACGACCCCCGATTGGATGAGCGTCCAGACAACGGCTCGCAGAGCCCCTCAGACGATGAAGACCCGGTCCGGCCCAAAGAAGTCTCCGTCAATGACACCATTCACGTTCGAGTCCTCAGCGAGCCCCCGGGAGCGTCCCTCGTAGAAGCTGACCAGGTCATCGGAACCACCCCCTATAATATCACCGTGGCTCCCGATACTACTGAATTGGCCTATCTTCTTCGCGCTGATGGCTTTAAAGACCTGGAAGTGGAGTTGGCCATCGACGTCGGCCCCGGGGACATCCAGGAGGTCACTTTTGAATTAGAAGAAGACCGCCCGGCGCGAAGAACCGCTCGGACCACCCGACGACCGCCTCGACAAGTCCCCGAGACGCCCCCCGAAGAACCGGAACCCGAGCCCAGCGTACCCCGGGTTCCCACGGTCGACGACTTCGGGTCGGACTCCTCCTCTTCGTCCTCTTCCGATGGTGATGGTCCTAACGTCCCTCGCCTCCTTGATTTTTAACCGCTCTGGGGATTTTGCCTGAGGGAACCTCCTCTCGGGGAGAAGCTCCTCCCTGCCGGCTCTGGCTATGGAAAAAGTTTGTCCCACATGCCAACGCGAATTCTCCGACGAGGTGGTCTTTTGCCCCCACGATGGAATGAAATTGCGCGCCCGAAAGAAAAAGGGCGACGACCCCATGATTGGCAGGGTTCTCGACAACCGCTGGATCATCGAAGGGAAAATCGGCCAGGGTGGAATGGGTGCCGTCTACTCCGGACACCAGCGCAGCGTCGATCGCAAGGTGGCCATCAAAACCCTGCGCTCTTCGCTGGCGGACACCGACGATTTTGTGGACCGCTTCTTCCGAGAGGCCCGCGTCGCCACCACCATCAATCACCCCCATTGTGTCACGATTCACGACTTCGGACAGGATGACGACGGCACTCTTTATCTGGCCATGGAATTTCTCGACGGCCAGGAACTCACCGATCGCATCGAGGCCGGGTCGCTGACCCTGGAAGAGATCCTGCGCATCGGGATGCAGATCGCCTCCGCCCTCTCTGCTGCCCATGACGCTCAGATTGTCCATCGGGACTTAAAGCCGGATAATATCTTTCTTCTCGATATCCCCGGCGGCGGCACCTTCGTCAAAGTCCTGGACTTCGGCATCGCCAAAGTCCTGGGCTCCGACACCCAGATGACCAAGACCGGACAGGTCTTCGGTACTCCCAGTTATATGAGTCCCGAGCAATGCCAGGGCCATCCCGTCGACGGCCGCAGCGATCTCTACAGTCTGGGCTGTATTCTCTACGAACTCGTCGGTGGACGACCTCCGTTTAACGGGGAAACACCGATGGCCGTGCTCATGGCCCATGTGGTCAACGAAGTCACCCCGTTGAGCAACCTCGATGGTGTCGCCAGACATGTTGAGCCCCGCGTCGAATCGCTGATCATGAGTCTGCTCGCCAAGGAGCCCGACGAACGGCCGGCCACCGCTTCCATTGCTCGCAGCCAATTAGAACAGATCATCTCCGAATTACCGGCCAAGACACTCTCCAATACCCTGTCCGACCTGGCCGCTCTCGAGGTTTCGCAGTCCGGCGAACTCACCGATCTACGAACTCCTCCGCAGAGACAATCGACAGCCGAGTTAGTCCAGCAGGCCGGGCTTCCCCTCGGCTCCCGTCGCCTTCTCGTTATGATTCTGGGCGTCGGGCTACTCGCCTCCCTCGCCGGCGGGGCAGTCCTGGCCTGGTATTTCCTTGCCGAAAGGGATGACGAAACTACAATCACCGCCGTTCAGGAAGAGGACTCCCTCATCGGCGCCACCGACCACGCGGACTCCGAGCGCCCCGATGACATAGATCCGGGCGACGAAATTGCCGAAGCCAACACCGACGACTCTGATGAAACAGCCGAAGGGTCGCCCCGTGAAGGAGAAGGAGAAGGAGAAGAAGAAG
Organism: Myxococcales bacterium; assembly: GCA_007120615.1. Classification (GTDB taxonomy): domain Bacteria; phylum Myxococcota_A; class Bradymonadia; order Bradymonadales; family Bradymonadaceae; genus SKNI01. Next base: position 4,032 of record SKNI01000464.1, read on the forward strand.
ACGAAGACGAGGACGACGACTCCGTCGAGGATCAAGATGACTCCGCTCAGGATGAAGAAGAAGTACAGGCTGAGCCGACTCCCGAGCCCCGTCCACGCCCCCGGCCCAGACCCCAACCCCGTCCCGAACCCAGACCCACACCGCAGCCACAACCCGAACCGCAACCCGAACCCGAACCTGTCGAAGAGGAGGACGATCCGCTCGATTTCTTCGACCAGGATTGATCGGATGCTCACGTCTCGTCTCATTCTCCCATTTTGTCTCCTCCTGATGGTCGCCGGTATTCTCCTCGGATCCGGCTGCGCCACCCCTGACACCCGACAGATCGTCGACCCCGGGACTACCGACATGCGGGTGGAGAGTATCGATTTTCGGGGCGTAGAGAACGTCTCCGAGAGTGAGCTTCTCGACGGGCTGGCTCTTAGAGAAGACCCCGGGTTTCGGGCCCGCTTTCCGCGGGTTCCTCTTTTGGGAGCCCCGCCGGCCTATTATAACGAATTCCACTGGCGCCGGGACCGCGAGCGAATCATCTCTTTTTATCACCAACGCGGTTATTTCGACGCTCGCATCGTCTCCGAATCGATCATCGAGGACCCCACGGAGGGTACAGTTCGAGTTCGCGTCACCATCGACGAGGGAGAACCCACCCGGATCAACCGCCTTGAGATTCAAGGACTTCTCCCCGATTCCCCGTCGCGAGGACAACTCCTACGGGGGCTGCCCCTTCGAGAAGGTCAAATCTTTACCGAGCAAAACTACCGAACCACCCGAAATGCTCTCGGGGATCGCCTCCGCAACGCCGGCCACGCCTACGCTTCGGTCAGCGGACGGGTCTTCATCGACCCTGAAAATCACAGCGCCGATATCTACTACTTCACCGACCCCGGCCCAATGGCCCGCCTTGGCCCGGTCTACATCTTCGGACTCGAGGACGTTGACGAGGACCGAGTCCGGGCAGCGATTCCTTTCCAGCTCGGTGACCGCTACTCCCCTGTCCGCCTCGCCGAAGCTCAGACCGATCTCTATGACCTGGGGGTCTTCGGATTGGTCACCGTCCTCCCCGCTCACGAAGCTCGAGAGTTTACCCTCGAAGACCCCGAAGAGCGGGCCGTTCTCGAGGAAATCCTCGAAGAATTCGACGTCCCCGATGATCCCGACGCCGAAGTCGATCCCGGTGGCGACCTCCTCCTTCCCCCGGAGGCCGACGAAGATTCGGTCCTCGGCGTCTCCCGAATTCTCTCCGGCGCCCAACGCCGCGCTGAATCCCGAAGTCGCCTCGACCCCGAAGTTCCCGTGGTCATTCGCCTCCAGGAGGCCAAGAAGTACAGTCTCCGACTCGGAGTCGGTGTCGCCGCCGAGAGCACTCGTCAGGACGCCCGTGCTCTGGCCAATTGGTCGGCCCGCAACTTCCTCGGCGGCCTGCGCCGTCTCGACCATAATAACGCCGTCGGCTACGCCTTCGCCCCCACGATCCTTTCCGATGATCCAAATCGCGGGGTGATCCTCTCCAGCATCCTCAACTTTCAACAGCCTCAATTCATCGACCGCCGCACCAACCTTCGCCTTCGCGGTTCCATCGAGCGAGATGTCCGCGAAGGATTCTCGGTCTGGAACCCCCGCTTTCGGATCAGCCTCGATCGCCCGATCTTCCGAAACCTGGTGGTCGACTTCTCCTACAACGTCGCCTACTTCAATTATTTCAACGTAAACGAGGCTCTCGTTGACCAGGAAGCCACAGAGCTTGGCCTCGATTTCCGCGAGGAATTCATCCTCGAATATTTCGAGCAAACTCTGGCCCTGGACTATCGCAACGACGTCCTCGATCCCACCCGCGGCTTTATGGTCAGCCTCGCCGTTCAAGAGGCCAGTACCTACTTATTCGGTGGCGCCTTCGACTTTATCAAACCGATCCTCTCCGCCGAGTATTACCAGCCCTTTACCCTCTTTATCCCCGGCGTCCTGGCCCTGCGAAGTCGTCTGGGAGCCGCTTATAATATCGGCCGCGACACCGACCCCGGCGTGCCCATTCAGAACCGTCTCTACAGCGGTGGTACCGATGGGATGCGGAGCTTCGGACGCCGGCGAATCTCTCTCTATACTCCCACCGGCGCGGCAGTGCCTGTGGGAGGTCTCACCCAATTTGAAGCCTCTGTAGAGCCCCGCTTTCGATTGGTCCGCGACCTTCTGGGAATCGGCGACTTCTGGGGCGGCGTCTTCCTGGACTCCGCCACCGTTCTGGGAGAACAATTTCTCGTGGAAACCACTCCCAACACCCGAGGTACTGCCGGAATCCCGGAGATCACAGATACCCTCCTATACGGAGCTGGACTGGGCTTCTGGTGGAATACACCGGTCGGTCCCGTTCGCCTCGACGGCGCCTACACCCTGAGCAATATCCAGGAAGACTTTCGGTTCCGTCGCTGTCAGGACCCCGCTACCTACGCCACCGATGAATGCGTATTCGTCCCGGTGGAAGACGATCCCATTCAGGATCTTATCCTGGGATACGGCATCTACATCAGCATCGGTCATTCCTTCTGACACAAAAAAGCCGCCCCTCATTGAAAGGACGGCTCTTTTGCACCAATCTATCTACATTCTACCCAGATATACCCTCTAAGGCAGGATGCCCGACTCAGGGCACCACCGTGATTTGCGACGGATCAATATCCGTTGGCGTGATTCCACATCCCGCCCAGGGCGCGGCCACAAAGAGGGTAATGATAAAGATCACCAATATGATCTCCACCGGGTTCTCTCGCCACCAATCCCAATAAAAGGGGGTCTTATCCTGCTTGAGATATTGAGGCGCTTCTTCTGTCATCTTGCTTCCCTTTCTACCGAGTTGGAATCAGCCATAATCGGAACGATTTGTGGTTTCTTATCATTACCCACTTTTAGCTTCAAGCCACCAGTGGGCCGAGTGTTTCTTAAAACTCCGTGGACCACTGCAGCATAAAGCTCGAGCCCGCTGCCGCCGACCCACTGCCGTCGGAACGGGTCGCCGAGATGGAGGGCAATCGGTTATGCCACCCCCTCCTCAACAGATAATAACCGCCTCCCACTCCCACAAGCCCCAGAAATACCGCACCTGGACCACCGTAGGTCTCGATGGGATCTCCATCGCGACCCTCGAAGTTCCCGGCGTCGATTAAGGCGCTCAGAAGGAGTAGATTTCCGCCGGCAATTCCGATCACAGCCAGGGTCTGCGCCCACCCGGGCGGGCCGATATCCACATTATCCAATTGGATTCTTCTTCGCTCTTCGGGCTCAGAGCCGGGCATGGGAATTACGTCATCCTCTACCTCTGCCACTCTTTCGTCGGGTTCATCACCGTCTTCTTCCGGTTCTTCCGTCGGCTCCACCACCGGTCTCTCTTCTGCCGGCTCTACGGGTCCATCCTCAATGCTGGCCACTTCTTCCGATTCCGTCGGCCGCGTCGCCGTACCCACCGAGAAGAATCGCTCTTCTTTCGTCCCCGCCGGCACGTCGACGTTGACCTCCAAACGCTGCCCCTGTGGGAAGACCAGAGTCACTTGATTGGTCCCCGCTCCTACGGGCACCGTCACCGGAGCACTCCCTTCGGAGGCACCCATATAGCCGTATAAATAGATCTCCGCTCCCGCCGGCTCGGTCTCTACGACCAGAAAGGACTGAATATTGTCCTCCAGCGCTGTGAGCTGCGCGATATTGGCCTCGACCCTCCCCTTCACCGGGCTGTCCGGATCGGCCTGGAGGTAGCGCTCCAGAAATTCTCGCGCTCGCTGATAATTCCCCAGATTCTCGTAGCTCAACCCGATTCGATAGAGCAGGCGTCCATCGTCGAGTCCATCATAGGCAACTCGATACAGCCGAAGCGCCTCGGCGAAACGACCGGAGTCATAATGTTGATTGGCCTCCCGAACTGTATCCAGTGGATCCCCGGCATGCACCTCGGCCACAGCCGGCATACACAACACCAGCGCCAGGATCGAACCTAACGACCACTGCCACCATTTACCCATTGTCATACCGATCTCCAAGAATCTTACTGTCGTTTTTGGGACTCTGGCGCCCACAACTCTTCCATTCGTGCTCCAACCTACTCGCTGACGCGATCTTGGGCAACCACGTCTCCTCGCCTGGATCACACCCTCCACACCAAGAAATCTTTACGATCACGGTTGCACAGCGCGCCCAGAAGATTATAGTACCGCCCAGAACAACTCTCGCTCGTGGCCACATCGTTCGATAGATTTTTACGACGATGGCGTCCCGAATCCCGCCGATACTACCCCGGCGCCACGAGCTTGTCAGGGACGCTTCGGGTGATTTCGGCCCCAGAATAAAGGATTCACATGGCACGGTTGATGTCGAGCACAGAGCTGCATCAGCGAATTGAAACCGGCGAAGATTTCGTCCTCATCGACGTACTTCCCGCAGACGAATTCGAAAAAGAGCATATCCCCGGAGCGATCAATATCCCTCTCTCCGATCTTCCCAAGCGCGCGAAAAGCGATCTGAGTAAAAATCAGCGCATCGTCGTCTACGGGCGAACCCATGACGATCTGGCATCCACCGATGCCTCCACCATTCTCGAAGAGATGCACTTTCGAAAAGTGGCTGACTTCGACGGTGGAATCGACGCCTGGAAACGAGCCGGTTTTCTCACCGAAGGCTCCGAGCCTGAGATCATCGGCG
>SKNI01000138.1 GCA_007120615.1 Myxococcales bacterium
ATCTTGTGGGTCCCGGGAGTAACTGCGGCATTGTTGACATTATATCTGGCGCGACGAAGCATTTATGCTCGTCGGGATCGGCTCAGAGAGCGAGTGGAGCGCTATTGCGAGGCAAATCAACTGCCCCTAAGGGTGTTGCGCGAGTATTATAGGGCCGAGGATCTCTACCCATTTTTCGCGGCGATTTATGAAGAAACGCCGCGTCGTCTGGTGGCCAAGGGCCCCCAGGCGGAGCATTCAGGATAAGCCGGGAGCACTATGGAGCAGTTGTGGCAATGGCTCGATTTCGGGGGGCTGATGTTGATTCCCATCGCGGTGGCTTCCGTGGTGGGGGTGGCATTATTTGTAGCTCGCTGGAGAGCCCATCGATCAGAGCGGGTGATTCCGCTGGATACCAAGATCCGGGTTCTGCAGGCGGTACGTGACGAGGAATGGGAGCGGGCCGATGAGATCTGTCGAAAGAGCTCCTCGCCGGTAAGCCGGGTCTATACCGAGGGGCTTCGCTTTCGGGGAGCGAAACGCCGGGAGATCCGAGAGGCCATGGAAGAGGTTGGTCGTCGGGAGATGAACCGGTTGGAGCGCTACGTGGGGGCTGTGGGGGCGATGGCGTCGGTGACGCCTCTGATGGGGCTTCTGGGAACGGTATTGGGGATGATTCGTGTTTTTCAGGTGGTGGTCGACGACGCCTCCAGCGCCGGGGGCGTAGTCGATCCCACGGCTCTGGCAGGAGGAATCTGGGAGGCTCTGGTGACGACGGCGGCCGGGCTGGCGGTGGCGATCCCCTTATATCTTGGCTATCGCTACCTTCTGGGCCGTCTGGACACTCTTTCGGTGGACCTGGAAGAGGCCGCGGGAAGTCTTCTGGATCGATTGGCTCCGCCGCCGCAGGGGATCGCCGCAGAAGCCGTGGTGGGGACCGAAGGGGCCAGACGGGAAGAAAAAGAGGAGTCTCCCGATTCGGCGGAGGTTCTGGCTGCGGAGGGAGCGTGAATTTTCGCGGCCAGGGCACCGGGCGGGGGCGCACGGAGGTGACCCTGGAGCTTACCCCGCTTATCGATGTCATCTTCTTATTGCTCATCTTTTTTGTGATGACCACCAGCCCCGGGATGAGTGCTGCCGAGCGTCTGGACCTCGATCTTCCCGATGCTGCAAGTGGAGAGGCCGCAGAGACCACCGACGAGCGAGTGGTGGTCCGAATCTTCTCCGACGGCGAGATCAGGATTCAGCAAGGGGAAGACGGCGAGGAGCAGGTGGTCGACGATCTGGACGCCGAGATGGCCCGGCTTTACGAGGAACAGCCGGAGGCCGCAGTCTGGATTCGCGGGGACGTCGATGCCAGCCACGGAGCGGTGATTCAACTGCTGGACGTGGCGAGGAATGTGGGCTTTCAACGAGTCCATATGGCGGTCCGTCCCGGGGGCTGAGGCCATTTTCTTGCGCCCCCTGGGGGCGATGGTATTCTGGCGGTAGAAGAACTCTGAGTGTCAACGGTTAGGAGAGTGTACCGATGCGACTGGCGGCCATTCTGGCATTTGTGACCGTGGTATGCGGGGTGGCTTATTTCGTCTTCTCTCATCCCAGTCTGGAACGACTGGATCAATTGGAGAGAGAGGCCGGGCAGCTGGCCACCCAAAATGAAGCCATGGCCGATCGCAATGCGGAGCTGGAACGCCAGATCGTGGCCCTCAGAGATGATCCACGACTCGCCGAGAGACGGGCCCGAGAGACGGCCGGTCTGGCAAGGCCTGAAGAGTTGATCTTTCAGTTCGAAGAGCCCGATAAGCAGGTTCGAGTTCGGGTGCGCCTCAGAGTTTCTGAGGATGGAATGCAGCTGGCCGGTCGGCCGGTGGAATTAGCAGGGTTAAGCGCTTCCCTTGAGGTCCTCCGCGAGGAGATGCCTCATGCGGAGTTGACGGTCCGAGTGGATGATGAGGTCGGACCCATTGAGCGGCAAAGAGTAGTAGATATCGTCGAAGCCTCCCCGATGGGGCCGGGCAGCTGGGAGGACGACGGATAAACGATAAAGGGCGACCAGGATGGAAGCCCGAAACGGCACGGAGGCCGTGATGAACCCGAGTATTACACGAAGCAGAATGCAGGTGCGCGAGGTCCGGGGAGTGAGACGGGCGGTGGCAGTGGCCTGCGCGGTATTATTGGCCTATAGCGCCGGTGTGGTGGGCGTGGTGGGTCTTCCGGTGATCCTGAATCTGGTGGTCACAACCGCCCTGGTCGTGGCAGTGGGATATTTCTGGAGGGAGCGCCGCAGAATCGGACAGAGCCAGGATGCCGTAGAGACCACTCTGGCCGAGACTCTTCTGGCGGCGGCCGCGGCGTTGATCTTATCGCGGTGGATGGCCGGTATGGGGGTTGAGATTTATGCCCTGGTCTTTCTGGTGGTGGCCTGGGCTGTGATCACGGCCTCCGGTCGAACCGCTGTGGCCACTGTGGCCGCTCTGGTCCTCACCGAGGGAGTAAGCCACATGCTCGGCACGGCCACGGCAGTGGCTTTTGGGCCGCAACTGGTGGAGTCGGCCGTGGAGATCGACTGGGCGACGCTCGGTGCACGCTGGGGCCTTGTGGTGGCCTTTGCTCTTCTGACCTGGGGTCTTGTGGGGCGACACGCCGCTCGGCGGCGAAAAGCCTACGACCGAGACGTGGAAAAGGAGCGGGTTCGATTGATCGCCGAGGCCCGAGAATTTCGTCTGATTCACGCCGGGCGCTCCGAGAGCCCCCTGGATCGAAAGGAAGCCCAGGAACTCATCGTCCGCGATGCGGTGGAGGCCGTCCATCAGACGATCTTTGTGACTCTGGAATTGGTCAAGACGGCCTTAAAAGCCCACACGGTGGTGCTCTTCTGGTTTGACCTTCGAAATGAACGCCTCAAGATCAAAGAGCTGGTCAGCGATAGCGATGATGTCGTGGAGGGCGGAATCGACCCGGCCGGAGGGGTCATCGGTGGCATCACCCGGCGTCGAGATGTGGTGCGGCTATGCGGGCTTCGCCCCGGATTTAGGGGGCTTGCTTATTATCGACAGCCTCCGGGGGTGACCGAATTTCTCGGGGTCCCGATCATCGAGAAAGGTCACCTTCGAGGCGTGATCTGTGTGGATCGAAAAGCTTCCCGACCCTTTGGCGAGGAGGAAGCCCAGATCGTGGAAGAATCGGCAGCTTATGTGTTGCGAGCCATTGAAAATGAGCGAATGGTCTCCACCATTGAACAGACCCGATTTGAAGTGGGTCGGTTCTTCGAGGCCAGTCGGCGCCTCAACGGAGTATTGACCCCGGAGGAAGTCTACGAAGTCGCGCTGGAGAGCGTCGCCGAGATCGCGCCCTTTGATTTTGGGGCGATCACGCTCTTCGACGATGATATGGAACATCACCGGGTGGTTCGAGTCAGCGGTGATGGTGCGACGACGTCGGGGGAATGGAAGGATATTATTTTTGACTCCAATCAGGGATTGGCCTCGATGGTGGTGAAGAATCGGCATTACCTGCCGGTAGGAGGAAGATTGCGCGATCGAAAGGCGGTGGTGTTGACCGGAGAACAGGATTTCTCCGCCCTTCAAAGCCTTCTGGTTCTGCCGCTGATCGCCCAGGATCGGCCGGTGGGGACCATGATCATCGGTCACCACGAGCCCGATCAATTCCCCGCCCAGCGCCGGGAGATGCTGGAAGTGGTCTCCAACCAGGTAGCGGTCACCATGCAGAACGCTCGGCTCTACTCTCAGATGGAGAATATGGCCAAATACGATGCCCTCACCGGACTGGCCAACCGTCGCTCCTTTGAGGAGCGGCTCTCTGAGACCATGGCTCGTCATAAGCGCTCCGGTCGCACCTTCGGGATGGTCCTCACTGATATCGACCACTTCAAATCGGTCAATGATACCTACGGACACCCCGTGGGCGACGAGGTGTTGCGACAGGTGGGCCGAACCTTCACCGAGTTGATGCGCGAGATCGATATGCCCGCTCGCTACGGTGGCGAGGAGTTCGTGATGATCTTAGAGGACACCAACCTGGAAGGCGCCCGCCAGGTCGCCAACCGACTCCGGGAAGCCATCGGTGCCTTGCGTTTTGAGACCGAACAGGGTCCATTGCAATGCACCATCAGTATGGGCATCGCCATGGGACCCTGGGATTGCGACGATCCACACGGCTTAGTGGATCTCGCGGACCAGGCCCTCTACCATTCTAAAGAGAACGGTCGAAATCGAGTCTCCGTCTACCGCGAGGTAATCACTGCGGCGGCCTAATACAATCACTTCCTTTGAGGTATCATGAAGAAAAACTTCGTGCTCGACACCAACGTCCTCCTCCACGACCCGGAAGCTATCTTCCGATTCGATGATAATACGGTCATCATCCCCATCTACGTCATCGAGGAGATCGATACCTTTAAAAGAGAATTGAGCGAATTGGGGAGAAATGCCCGGGAAGTCAGCCGGATCCTGGATCGGTATCGCACCAAAGGAAAGCTGGGCGTGGGCGTCCCGCTGGAAGGCGGCGGGACCTTAAAAGTCACCTTTGCGACCACCGATGATGCATCCCAATTTCTGCACTCCGAGAAAAAAGATAATTTGATTCTGAGCACCGCCCTGGAAGTGCAACGTCAGGAGCCGGAGGTGCTGTGCATCTTGATCTCGAAGGACGTCAACCTTCGGGTGCGGGCCGATATTCTGGGGCTGGACGCCAAGAATTACGAAGAAGAAGAGATCACCTCGATCCAGGAGCTCTATCCCGGAGCCAGTGAGGTCAAGGTGCCCACGGAGTGGATCGATGATCTTCACGCCGAGGGGAGTCTCGAGGTCGAGCTGGCTGATCTGGCCGGCCGAAGGGTCGCCGGTCGCGGGGGGGCAGGGCATGGATTTTATACCAATGAATATATCTGGATGCGTCGCGAAGACGGCCCCCAGAATACTCTGGCCCGCTTGAGCTTCGACAGTGGAACGAAAGATAAACCAGCCACAAAGGGCGTGATTCGCCCCCTGGACAAGACCCATGATCATGTGTGGGGAATTCGCCCTCGAAATAAGGAGCAGGCCTTTGCCCTCGATGCTCTGCTCGACGATAAGATCAGCCTGGTCACCCTGATCGGTAAAGCGGGAACCGGAAAAACCCTTCTGGCCATCGCTGCGGGACTTCAGAAGGTGACCGAGGAGCAGCGCCACCATAAATTGGTGGTCAGTCGCCCGGTTTTTCCGATGGGACGAGATATTGGATATCTTCCGGGAACCGTGGAGGAGAAGCTCGATCCCTGGATGCGCCCGATCTTTGATAATGTGGAGTATCTGATGGGGATCAGCCACGCCGATCGGCGAAGCGGTCGGGGCGCAGAAGAGTTGAAGTCGATGGGGATCATCGAAATCGAGCCGTTGACCTATATTCGAGGCCGCTCTCTTCCCAATCTATTTATGATCGTCGATGAGGCTCAGAACCTAACGCCTCATGAGGTCAAGACGATCCTTACCCGCGTCGGTGAGGGAACCAAGATCGTGCTCACCGGCGATCCCTACCAGATCGACAATCCCTATGTGGACAGTGAGTCCAACGGGCTGACCTATGTGGTCAATCGATTAAAGGGGCAGTCCGTGGCTTCAACGGTGACTCTCTTTAAGGGAGAGCGCTCGGCGCTGGCGGAGATGGCGGCCAATCTCTTGTGATATCTAAAGTCTGAGGTTATCGCGACATAAAAAAGCCCCACCGGCTCTCGCTGGCGGGGCTTTTTATTTGGTTCGGTGGAGGTCAGTCGCCCTCATAGGTGATGGTGGCCTGAGATTCCTCTCCAGATTCGACCATGAAGGTTACTGAGTCACCGTTGTAAGTGGTTTTTTGGTCGTCGACCACAACTTCGACCTCCGATGGCACCAGTGTATACTGGCCGGGAGTCAAATCGGACAGTTCACCAGATTGTGGGAGGTTTCTCAGATAGCTACCGTCAAGAAGGATTGCGATCGAATGATTAACACCCGCGGGAAGACCATCCACCGTCACGTTCATCGACCCCGGGACGGGCGCGCAGTCCAGCGTTACGGGAATGGAAACCGACGGCTGCTGAGCATCGTTGGAGGTGATCTCCAGGGTGGTCTCGAATGTCACCGGATTGGCCGGGCAGGTGGCGGTGGCGGTGAGCGCTATGGACTCAAAGCCGTCGAGTTCACCGTCTTCCGGTGTAATCTCAAGCCAGCTTGCGCTGTTCGACAGACTCCACTCCAGGGGCAACTCACCGAGATTTTCAATCTGGAATTGGGCAGTGTCCTGTTGCTCTACCAATAAGCTCCAGGAGAGATTGTCGGCACCGGTGATCTCGATTTCGGGCTGCAATACCCGGGGGCCCTTCTCGATGGTGACGTTCAATGAGAGGTCGCCGGAGGCGCCGGCCTGAGCGGCGTCGGCCATTATGTAGTGGGTCTGGGTGCTCTCCACCGTATAGCTCAGGGATTCCAGCCCGGTGCCAAAGACGTCATCAACTCCGGCGACGCATCGGTCAGCGGCGGCGGTGCAGTCGGTGGTGATCCAGAGAGCGCCATCGTAGTCGGTGTCAAAGTCGATGGTGACGAGATCGTCGGCCCACCCCTGGAATGCAAAGACCACCTCCGCGCCTTTTCCGTCCCAGCCGGTGCAGCTCTTTCCTTCTTCGTCGCGAGGTTCGTAGGCGTTGGTGAATCCGGCCAGGTTGCCCTCAAAGAGATAGGACAGCTCTTCGCTGTCTTCCGCAAAGAAAGTCGCCATTTCACCGGCATCGATGTCAAAGGCGGTGTGGCAGAAGTCACCCGGTCGGTCGAGGCAGTCGCCATCGAAGCAACCGTGGGGACACTCTTCGGTGAGTTTTTCTCCAAGATCACTGCAGCTTTCGGCGACGGAGTTGCCAAAATCGTCGACGGAGCAGAAGTCGTCGGTGGGGACGCAGTCTCCCTCGAAGAAATCGAATTCCAACTCGAAGGCCCCGGAGGTGCTGGAGAAGGTCTTGGCAGCGAGCCAGTAGGTTCCGCCTTCGGGAGAGTAGAATTTGAAGGTGTCACCGTCATTGGAGACCGAGTGAAACGAACAAGCGTCGGAGTCAATGGAACAGGCTTGGTGCATGATAAGGGCAGCATTTCGTGAGGTGTCCAGGGTGGTTCTTACCCCCTGCAAGGGAGCGAGCTGAACGCGGTAATAAGCCTCCGGTCCATTCATGGTTATGCCGTCAGTGCCGCAATCTGTGTCGACGAAGGGGTCCCGATTGTTGAATCGGCCGAAGTCGTCGCGAAGAACGGAGGGGCGTGTGATATCCACCGCCTGGTTGCAGCGATCACTGATCGTTTCGGGAGCGCCACAGGCGTCGAGTTCCTCATTGCAGGCCCCGGCGCAGGTCTCAATGGGGGTCAATTCATTGGCGTTATCTTCGCAGAAACTGGTAATGGAGATGCCGGTGTCGTCGTTGCAGACGGTTTCTCCGGGCAGACAAATCCCATCATCGATCTCGAAAGTGAGGTCAAACTCGGCGTCTTCGCCGCTGCTGGTGCTCCCGACTACCAGGAAATAAGTCCCTCCCTCCTCGAAGTAGAGATCCAGATTCTTGGCCGGGAAGTTGCTGGCCACGCAGAGACTGCTGATCGATGTGGCGGCAGCGGTGGGACAATCGTCGAGGAGATAGAGCCCGATATTATTCGAGGTGGAGGTGAGTTCAGCGCTGAATACCTGCTGATCTCCGATCTCAACCTGATAGATGGTATCGGTCCCGAAGGCGTTGGTGTTGGAACCCAGACAATCGTTGCCGGGGTTGAGTGTATAACTCTGGTCGGCAAATGAACCGGAATAGACCTGACCATCTTCAGCGACAATGGGGTCGAGGCAGCGATCGCCGCTGGGTTCGACGCATTCACCATCCTCGCAGGCGCCACGACAACCGTAGAAGGTTGCGAATTCACTGGTGGTGGGGCAGAAGCCGAGCCGATCATTGGGGTCACCGTCGAAGCAGCCCAGGATATCACCGGGCTCTGCGCCGAGGCATAAGGGAAGATCGATGGAGACGTCCAGGGTAAACTCACCGCTGAAATTGGTGGTGCCGTCGATGGCCTGAACGACGATGAGGAGCTCTCTTTGCGTGTCGCTCTGGTATTCCAGAAGTTCGGTCTGGGAGCCCTGGTTCTCGGCGGCGAAGCACTGACCTTCGTCGCGATCGCAGATATCGGTAAGCCAGATGCCGGCGTCGAAGGTGGATGCCAGGGAGGCGGTGACTCTTTCGCCTTCTTCCAGGTGGACCGAGAAATAAGCGGTGGCGCCGTCAAACTCGGAGTTAGAGCCGGAGAAGCGCTCTTCGCACGCGTCGGCGTCGAAGGGATCGTCGGCACGGAAATCGTTGATGGCGCCCGTATAGGTTTGTCCCTCGGCGATGATGTCAAGGGGGGTGTCGCAGGTGGAGTGGGGATGCCAGGCGCAGCCATTATCGCCGGGTTCCTCGCTGCAGCCCAGGCTGCAATCGTGGATGGCATCAAATCCGGTTCCAAAGGAGTTGCATTCTTCCAGGGTGCCATCGGCGCATTGGTGGATGCCGGGTTCACAGATTCGCTCTACGATTTCCACTTCGAAATCCGCTGATCCAGCGGAAGCCTGAGGTCCGGTGTCAGCGACCACATAGATGGTCTCGGTGTCCTGATTTTCGTTGAAATACCAGAAATTTCGCTCGTACTTGTCGTCGACCTCTTCACCTTGCTGGCCGGTAGGATCGAC
>SKNI01000579.1 GCA_007120615.1 Myxococcales bacterium
CGTCTTTGCGATTGCCCTTGCCCTTGCCCTTGCCCTTGCCCTTGCCCTTGCCCTTCATGGATCGACAGAAAGCCCCTGATCCGCCATGTCGGCCTCCAACACTTCGCGGATCGCCTGCTTGAAACCCGGGGCGAGTTGCCGACTACCGGCGGCGTTGAGATGGGTATGATCCATATATAACCAGGTGTCATCGACGACGGCGGAACAGCTCTTCTCGGCGCAGATATAGTCGATGGGATCGAAGAGGGTGGCGTTGGAGAATCGTTCGATGACTTCTCGGTTGGTCTTCGTGATGGCCTTCTGTCGGATGCGAACTTCATCTCGGGTGAAAGATGGTATCTCCGGTTCGGGGCGAAAGAGCGACATCCAGAGCGTGAAATCTCGCTTGAAATAGGGAACCGGAGAGGCCGCGATGACCGGGATCTCCATCTCTTCGACACTGGTCAGAACATTTGCGAGTCCCGACGCCCAGGAATCAAGAGCTTCGGTGTGGGTCTGGACGCCACCACCGGCGCCATTGTCCAGGACTCGGTGGGCGTCGTGATGAGGAGAGAGGACGTAATTGCTGGCATAGGCGCTCATGATCACCAGCGCCGGTCTCTCTTCTTGGATGAACTCCAACATCGACTCTTGCCAGGTGGTGCAGTCTCGATAACCGAAGATCGAGCGCTCTTTGAGAAAGGGGCAGCGGGGCATCCACCACACGATCACGTCATAACCCTCGTGATGAGCGGCATCGATCACCCCGTCGCTGAGACTTGCAGCGTGGGAATCACCGAGGAGCAGAATCGTGCCCTTCGCCGACGGTTCGGATTCAGAAGCAGGGAACGTACAGTCTTGCCGAGACCAGGCGTCGGATAGGCCGTCACAGGGCAGTGCATGTGCGATGGGAAGATCGCTCCATCCAGAGGGCACTGCTAAACCCCAATGTTTGGAGGCACCCGCATTTAAGACCGCTCCCAGAAGAAAGACCGACGCTGTACAAGCCACGGCCAGTCCCCAGGCTTTTCGCCCTTTAATGGCCCGGTTTCGTCGAATCGGCTCTTCCAGATATTGATAGGACAGCCACGCCGGAACAAGCGATGCCGCGCCCACCACCGGCAAGAGCCAGGGGCCGGCGTCGGGGAAGACGACCGGTGCAAAGACGATCAGCGGCCAGTGCCACAAATACCAGCTATAGGAGATGTCTCCCATCCACCGCAGCGGTTTGACGGAGAGGGTCCGCGCCACAACGTCGGAGTTGTCTCCGGCCACCAATAAGAGCACCGTTCCCATCACCGGAAATAGCGCCGCCCATCCGGGAAAGGCGGTGTTGCCGTCATAGACGACCGCGGCGCCCAGGATAAATGCCGCTCCCGCTATCCCCCACCACAGGGCCATCTTATTTCCCAACCTCGGCAGACGACTGGCCCCCAGAGCCAATAAGACCCCGGCGGCAAACTCCCAGATTCGGGTGAAGGGAAAGAAGAATCCGAATTCATCGGGTCGAAAAAAGAAGAGTTCCGGATGGGAGACCAATAAGACGCTGAGCGAAAACGACAGAGTTCCCCCGAAGAGTACGACCCCTGTTATCACCGGCCGGGCTCGCAGAAGAGACCCCTTCTTTCTTCGCCGGGCCATCACCCAGGCCCAGACAAACGCCATGGTCATGGGGAGTACAAAATAAAATTGCTCCTCCACCGACAATGACCACATATGTAAGAAGGGATTGGTCTCCAGATTGGGATCGAAATATCCACCCCCCCGGTAGAGATAGAGATTGGAGGTGAAGAGGGAAGCCGCCATCGCCGTGCGAATCGCAAATTGCTGGGCCCCTGTAGGGCTCAATAAAACCACACTCAGAAGCAGGGTGAAAACCGATACCACCGCCGCAGCCGGCAGGAGTCGACGAAAGCGCTTCTCATAAAACCGACGCAGGTCGACCTTCCCGGTCTTTGTCAACTCTCTCAATAATACCTGGGCGATGACGAATCCGGAGAGCACGAAGAAGACGTCAACCCCGATATATCCGCCCGTAAAAAAGATTTCGGCGTGAAAGAGGACCACCAGAACCACGGCGATTCCTCGAAGCCCTTGAATGTCGAGACGATAGTGATTTTTCTGGACGTTTGTTGACCAACGAGCTTGTTCCATTCGACCCCCCCACGACTTTGTAACTGGCTGGGACTACTCGCCCGGAACCGAACGACTACCCTGGCACTGGTCTACCAAATATGGTCACTGGTTCATCGCCGTCAAAACCGTAACGAAGCGCGGACGTCCCCGTCCGCACGCCTTCAAAATAGAAATACAAAACCTATCTTCCTGTGTTACTACACGCTCTACGGCCCGAGCTTTGGTAATGGGTAGGCGGCCCCTAAAGAGGAGAGTGGATGGCACCGAAGAAAAAACATCCCACGGCAGCGGAGATCGAGGAGACCCTGAAGAAAGATAAAAAGGGTCGCATACCGTTTTGGTTGGTCGTGGCCGTGGTGACCGGTGCGCTCATCGGGGGTGTGGTGTGGTGGCAATGGCCAAAAGAGATCGAGATTCACTGGACGACCCACCAGGTAGAGCGAGGCGACATCGTGGTTTCGGCCAACGCCACCGGAAAACTTCAGCCTCGACGAACGGTGACCGTGGGCGCCGAGATCTCCGGAAAGATCGCCACCGTCGATGTAGAAAATAACGATCTGGTCGAGATCGGTCAGGTGCTCGCGACCTTCGATACAGACGTACTCGAGGGCTCGCTGGCGCTGGCTCGGGCGAGTCTTGCCTCGTCTGAGGCTTCGCTTCGTCGGGCGGAGGCGTCCTATGCCGAGGCTCAGTCGGAGGAGGCTCGAACCAAGACCCTGGTGGAGCGAGAGGTCGTGGCCACCGCCGAAGCCGAAGCCGCCCAGACCCGGACGGTTCGCGCCGGCGCCGATCTCGACCAGGCTCGCGCAGATCTGGAGCGCTCCCGTGCCCAGGTCGACGACGTTCGAGCCCAGATTGGCCGCTCCGTGATCACCTCTCCCATCGACGGCGTGGTTCTGTCTCGACAGGTAGAACCGGGCCAGACCGTGGCCTCCTCATTGCAGGCCCCCGAACTCTTTATCGTCGCTGAGGACTTAAGCCAGATGAAATTGGAGGTCTGGGTCGATGAGGCCGACGTCGGTCTGGTTCAGCCCGGTCAAGAGGCGACCTTTGAAGTCAGCGCCTGGCCGGGGAGGACCTTTGACGCCACCGTTGAGACCCTCGATCTTCAGCACACCCTGACCGATAACGTGGTCACCTATATCGCCCAGCTCTCGGTGGAGAATCCCGAACACCTGCTTCGACCGGGGATGACGGCGGCGGCCAATATCATCACCGGGGAGCAAAATGATATCCTGAGAGTTCCCAACACCGCCCTTCGTTTTGAGCCTCCAGTGGTCGAGGAGAGCTCCGGTTCGGCTCTGGTTCCCCAGTTTCGAAGACGTCAACGCCGAGGTAGTGAGGCCGAGGGGGTGGGCAGGGTGTTTATTCTGCAGGACGGCGAGCCGGCGGAAGTTCGGGTCAACACCGGGCGCACCGACGGGCGGTTTACCGCCATTGAATCCGACGAGATCACCGAGGGGACACAACTTGTGATCGGGTTTACCGAAGGAGCATCCGACACCGAAGAGTCCGGGCGTCGGGGCGGTCCCGGTGGCGGTGCAAGAGGCGGTGGGGGGCCGAGATGATCGAGCCGGATACCAGTCCTGAAAGCACCGAACCGATTATCGAGATGCGAAAGATTCGCAAGATCTACGGAAGCGGAAATACCGAGGTTCGCGCGCTCGACGGCGTGGACTTTCGCATCGAGCCCGGCCAATTCGTCTCCGTCATGGGCCCCAGCGGATCGGGAAAGTCGACCTGCATGAATATCGTCGGTTGCCTCGATACGCCGTCGAGCGGGGCCTATCTCTTTTGTGGCCTCGATGTGGCTCGGTACGACAAAAATCAACTGGCTCTGTTGCGCAGAAATTATCTGGGGTTTGTCTTTCAGAGTTTCAACCTCATCGCTCGCACCACGGCGCTAGAAAACGTGGAGCTGCCCCTGATCTACAAAGGCGTAAAGCCGGCAGAGAGACGCCTTCGAGCCATGAAAGCCCTGGCCTCGGTGGGCATCGCCGACCGCGCCGATCACGCCCCATCGGAGCTCTCCGGGGGCCAGCAACAACGAGTCGCCATCGCCCGGGCCCTGGTCTCGGAGCCCACCTTGCTTCTGGCCGATGAGCCCACGGGAAATCTCGACACCGAGACCACCGCCGATGTTCTCCACCTGTTGCAACAGCTCAACCACGAGCACGATCTGACCATCGTTATGGTCACTCATGAGCCGGAGGTCGCCGTTCACACCCGGCGGGTCCTCTATTTTGTGGACGGAAAGCTCGTCGACGACGGCCCTCCGTCGGAGGTGATCCCATGAGATTAGCGGACACCTTTCAGATGGCCTTTTTGGCCATCGCGCGAAATAAAATCCGCTCCTTTCTGACGGCTCTGGGTATCATCATCGGGGTGGGAAGCGTCATCGCCATGGTCCACGTCGGCCAGGCCGCCACCCAGAGCGTCACCGAAAATATCTCGTCGATGGGCTCCAATCTTCTGATCGTTTCTCCGGCGCGCGCGCGACGCGGGCCCGGCGGAGTCCGCATCACCTCTCCGCCCTTCACCATCGATGATGTGGAGACGCTGGAACACGAGATCCGGGGAATCCTGGTGGCTCCCGAGATCAATACCAATCAGTCTCTGGTCTACGCCAACGTCAATCACAACGCCTCCATTCTGGGGACCACCAACGATTATTTCGAGATTCGCAACTACCAGCTCGACCGGGGACGCTATTTCGAGCCCGAGGAGATCGAGCGCTCCGCCACGGTCTGCATTATCGGGAGCACGGTCAACGACACCATGTTCGGAAGAAGCGACCCGCTGGGTAATAATCTGCGGGTCGGTCGAACCTCCTGCGAAGTAGTGGGCATCCTCCAGGCGAAAGGAGCCTCATTCGGGCGAGATTTGGACGACGTGGTGGTCATGCCCACGGGCACCGTTCAGAGTAGAATTCTTGGAAATATGGACGTCCGATCCATTCAGATCTCGGCCCTGCAGGACGGCACCACCGCCCGTATTAAAGCCGAGATCGAAGAGCTCTTACGGGATCGACGCGGCGGCTCGGGACGAGAAGATGACTTCTTTGTGCGCGATATGCAGGAGGTCGCCGACACCCTTGAGGGGACGACCCGTACCCTGACCATGCTGCTCGGGGCCATCGCCGCGATCAGCTTATTGGTGGGCGGGATCGGAATCATGAATATCATGCTGGTGTCGGTCACCGAGCGAACCCGAGAGATCGGGATCCGAATCGCCATCGGTGCCCAGGTCAAAGACGTGATGATTCAATTTCTCGTAGAAGCGGTAGCGCTGTCTTGTCTGGGCGGACTCCTCGGCGTCGGTGTGGGAATCGCCGGCACTCATTTCGCCACCCAGGCCATGGATCTTCCCTTCGTATTATCGATGGACACGATCTTGATCGGCTTTGGGTTCTCCGCATTCGTGGGGGTGGTCTTTGGCTTCTTTCCGGCCCGAAAAGCGGCCAATCTCAATCCCATTGAGGCTCTGCGTCATGAGTAGTAGAACTCCCCTCTTTGTCGCTGTGACGGGTCTCATCTGCGCTGCTGTGGCTTTTGCCCCGGCTGCTGTCTCGGCACAAACTCAGGCCCAGATGCCGACCTCGCTGACTCCTGCGGAAGCTCTGGAATTGGCGGTGGAGTCCAACCCCGAGCTTCGAGGGGCCCGGGTGGAGACTCAGCGAGCCGACCTTCTGGTGGAGCGCGAGGAGAATGTCCGGACTCCGCTGTTCTCGGCGGACGCCGGTTTTCGATACGGGCAATCGCCCCGGCTTTCGGCGGCGGGAACCCGGCTGATCGACTCCAGCTCGCTGACCTTCGGCACCCGGCTCTCCCACACCTTGCCCATGGGAACCCAGGTGGCCTTGAGCGCTGCCATGGGCCGGGCTTCCCGGGACTCCGTGGAGCTCGGAGAGCTGGGCGTGGCCTATGATTCCAGGCTGGGCGTAGAGGCGACTCATCCTCTGCTGCGAGGGTTCGGCGTAGACATCGTGGAGTCATCTCTTCGCACGGCCCGGCTCTCTCGAGAATCCGTGGACGCCCAGCAGATGGCCACCACCAGCGCTCTGGTTCAGGACGTTCTGGCCACCTACTGGGATCTCTGGCTCGCGCAACAGACCCTCGAGATCCAGGAAGCGGCCCTGGAGTTGGCCCATCAAAATCTGGCCAACGCCGAGATTCGACGAGACGCCGGTGCGCTGGCCAATGCCGAGCTAATCACCCTGCGAATGGAGGTCTCCAGCGTGGAAGAGCGCCTGGTCTCGGCCAGAAATCTGGTCCGGCAGCGCTCCACCGAGCTGGCCCGTGTCCTGGGCCAGTCACCGGAGAGCCAATTCGTCGCCGTCGTCGATGAGCCTCCTTCGGCAGAACTCCCCGTCCGACAAGAAGCGATGGAGCTCCAACAGAGTCAGTCCTACGATCTCTTTCGTCAGCAAACCAATATCGACAGCGCCAAAATTCAGGCCCAACTCGCCGACAACGACGCGCTCCCCCGCCTGGATGCGGTGGGCTCCTTTTTCATCGACGGCCTCGACCGTGGACCCGGCGGAGCTCTCGCTCAGATGGGAAGGTTCGAGGGATTTGTGGCCTTCGCAGGTCTTCGCCTGGAGCTGCCCATCAACAACCGCGCTCGTCAGGCCGACGCCCAACGAGCCCACCTGGCCGTGCGCTCCGCCGAGATCGAATACGAACGACTCCAGGGCCTGTTGGACGCCCGAATGATCTCGCTCTTAAATGACGTGGAAGCCGCCCGCGAACGCATGGAATTCGCCCGGGAAACCGCCGAATACGCTCGCCAGAACGTCGACGCTCAGACCGCCCGCTTTGAGGTCGGGCGGGGCACGACATTTGAAGTCGTCGACGCCCTGCAGCGCTTTCAGGAGGCCGAACTCCGGGTCGTGGAAACGGAGGTCTCTATCGTTCAACAACTTTTGGCGATCGATGATCTCACGGGGGAGTTGCTTGGGAAGTGGGACGTGATTCCTTGAGGAGACGGGGAGGGGAAAGAGAGAGGGGAGAGAGAAGGGCAAGAGCAATCGCAGAGATGCGGAGAGGCGCCAAGACGCAGAGGAAGGGCAAGGGAAGGTGGGGTTTGGGAGCGACTGCCGGGTGGTAGTAAACCGACCACTTTACAGTAGGGCAACCTCGGGAACCGACCCCGTTCCAGTTTGCCAACCCCCAAATCTTAAATAGCCCGCCGTTCAGGGCGTCCTTAATAGAAGGCGCTCCGAGCCGCGAACCTCGTTGTCTATCGCGAGGTGTGGATGGCTCGAAACGATCGGAATTGGCGATATGGGGTAATCCGGAGCGCCTGCTATTTAGGGAAATTAAGATTTGGGCGTAAGCGTTCTGGAACGTGGTCGGTTTTTGGAGTTGCCGCACTGCAAAGTCGTCGGCTTTTAGCGATGGTCGTCGACGCCCCAAGCCCTCGCTAACCCGGCAGTCATTAGAAGCGCCTCCCTTCCTTGCCCTTCCTCTGCGTCTCTACACCTCTCCGCGTCTCTGCGATTGCCCTTGCCCTTCTCTCCTACCTCGTCCTTACCCCTCCCCATCTCTCACGAGAATCGCGACATCGAAAACCGTCTCGACCCCGACTCCGGGGGAATGACCGATCCCAATGCATAGCCCGCTCCCGAGTGTGGATCGGGGAGCCTGCCCATCTGCTGACCCAGTAGATATTCCCGGCGGGCGATGGGGATGAAGAGCCCGTATTCGCCGATGCTCGCTGCGTTGAGCCGGGTCTTGGAGAGTAGATTCGACGCTTCCCCGTAGGCCTCCCGTGAGACCGCCAGGTCCGCCCGAAAGAGGTCGCTCAAGATATGAGAAGCTCGGATGACTCGCTCGTCTGTGTCGGTGAGAAGGGTGGAGAAGGCCTCGCCCTTGATCGTGAAATCACAGATAAGAAGCTGGATGTAGATAATATGGGCTCGCGCCACAGCCTGACGTTCGTTGTCCTCTGTATCGGCGCCGAACGCGACGGCTTTGGTGAGCATCTCGAAGGCATCTTCGGTGTCGCCTTTGTCGAAGAAGGCGTAGGCCCGGCGAATCAGGGCGTCAAAAGCCAACTGGCGATGCCCCACATTTTGTCCGAGTTCAAAGACGTGATGGAAATGTTCCTCGGCGATCGATGGGCGGCCCATGGCCAGGTAGAGATCTCCGAGATGAAATTGGACCTGGGCCCGCTGAATGGGCTGATTGCGGGTGCTATAATGGCTCATCGCTTCTACGAGATGGACCTCGGCCTGCTCCAGATTCTCCAGCGCGGCCAGGGCTCGGGCCAGCCCCATATGTGGGGAGTGCTCGGCCTGAAAATGGCGCGTCGATGAAATCGCCAGAGCCCGGGTGTAATTGTCGCGAGACTCGGTATAGAGCCCGGCCGCAAAATGGGCCTGTCCGAGCTCGTCAAGGCAGGAGAGCACATTATGAGGCACGTCTTCCTCTTCGAAGATCTCCATCGCATCTTTGAGGTGATCGACGGCTTCCAAAAAGCGGGCCTGACGGGTCAATACTTCGCCCATATAACGATGCAGTCGGGCGACCAGGGGGGCGTCCTGGAGTTTTTCGGC
>SKNI01000647.1 GCA_007120615.1 Myxococcales bacterium
GAAGAGTTGCGAGAGCAGACTCGGGATAAGAAAGCAAAACTCGTTGATGTTCGCACGCCCCGGGAGTTTTCCTCCAACGGCTTAGACGGGGCCATCAACGTGCCGCTCCAAGAGATCGCGCAGCGCTACAGCGAAGTGGGCTCGCCCAACGAACCGGTAATTCTATATTGCCGAAGCGGCAATCGAAGCGCCCAGGCCAAGCGGTTCCTCGAGCAGCAAGGCTATACCGAGGTCTATGACCTTGGCTCCCATCGAAGCGCCAGTCGTTTCATTAACTCTCAATAGATGGCACCTAAATAAGGACAACAGATGACGACCCCTGGACCCGATGATCCGGCCTCCTTCTGGAACGAAAAATTCAACCAGACTGAGTACCGATATGGAACTTCCCCGAACGCCTTCGTAGAAGCGACCTTGCCCGAGAAACTCACCGCCGGAGCCTCGGTGCTATGCGTCGGCGACGGGGAAGGGCGAAACGGTGTCTGGTGTGCGGAGCAGGGCTTTGAGACGACCTCCATCGAGCCTTCATCGGTGGGAGCCCAGAAGATTAAGGCACTGGCCGAGAAACGAGGCGTGGAGGTGAGCGTCATCTGTGACCGAATGCCGTCGGACGCGGTGGAGGCAAATCGCTTCGACGCCGTGGTGCTTACCTTCATTCACGCGCCCCCGGAGATTCGTCGCCAGATTCACAGCGCCAGTATCGAGGCGCTGGCGCCCGGTGGGCTGCTGGTTCTGGAAGCGTTTACCCCGGCTCAGCGAGAAAATAATCGCCCCAGCGGCGGGCCGCCAAGCCTGGCGCTATTATTTACCCCGGAGATGCTTCAAGAGGACTTTGAGGAGCTCGAAATTAGCCAGTTGTCCGAAGAAGTAGTCGAACTCGACGAGGGCGCAGGCCACCGAGGACCAGCCGACGTGGTTCGATTGATCGCCAGGAAACCGGTTGCCGCTCACAAATAGAATCCACCCGGAGGTCGAGATGATTCTGAAATGTACAAATTGCGGACAGAAAAACCGCGTTCCCGCAGAGCGAGTCACCCAGACGATCACCTGCGGAACTTGCGGCACCAATCTCAGCGCCACCGGAAAGCCAATAGCCGTCGGCGAGAAGGCCTTTCAGGATCTTGTGGATAACTCACCGATTCCGGTGGTGGTGGACTTCTGGGCTCCCTGGTGCGGTCCATGTCGGGCGGTGGCTCCGGAGGTCGAGAAACTCGCCGAGCGCTTCGAGGGAAAGGTCATCGTCGCCAAGTTGAACACCGAAAAACACCCCGCCGTGGCTCAGCGAGAAGGGGTTCGGGGGATACCCATGTTCGCGCTCTACAAAGAGGGCAAACGAGCCGCCACCCAGACCGGAATGATGAGCGCCGATAAACTCGCCGGCGGTTTTGATCTATAGCCTGTCTCACTTCATAGCGGCTGTTGGCTGACCACTGATCCGGTGGAACGCCGACGGGTGCCCTTGACGCGCTGCGTCAGGTCCACTACGCCTCAAGAGGGTAAGTGGTCGTGAAATAAAGGGATATGATGGGCATTCAGAAGCCGAAAGGCGCTGCAACTTTAGAAACCGAGGGCAGGGAAGAAGACCCCCGATCCATCCAGATGGTGGAGATGGCTGTCGGAGGTTCAACTGTCGACGTCGTAGACGATCCCTACTCCGACCGCGTGCGCTGCGATCATCCGGCCACACGCGACGAAGCACAGCTCGCCGAAGCCCTTCGGGGCGTCGCCGATGAACTTGGACGTCACCGAGTAGTCACCTTCGTCGACGAGTCCCTGCGAGACGGCCTCGAAGACGCTGGGTTTGAGGTCGAAGGCGTGATGCCCGGATTTTACCGTGGCGCCTCCGATTGCGTGGTGATGGGATGGGCCGATGAGCCGGATCGAATCCGGCCTGCCGACCCTGAAGGAGCCGCGCTTACGGACCGAGTGCTCCGGGCAAAGTCCGACACTCCCGGCCTCCACGCTGTGGTCGACACCGAACAGGCAGCGGTCTCCGACGCGTCGGACATCGCCGAGATTCTGGGAGAGACCTTCGAGGCTTACCCCACGCCCTCCAGCGACCCCGAATATGTAGCCAACCAGATCGAAGACGGGGTTCCTTTTCGGGTCATTCGCGAAGGAGACGATTTGGTGGCCTGCGCCAGCGCCGATCTCGTGCGAGACGCCCGGACCGCTGAACTCACCGATTGTGCGACTCGGCCCACACACCGCGGGCGGGGGCTGATGCAGACCATCCTCAACGACCTTATGGATGATCTCAGACGAGCCGACTTTCCTACCGCTTTCACACTGGCCCGAGCATCGGTACCGGGAATCAACGTCGCATTTCAGCGCCTCGGTTTTGAGTACCGAGGTCGAATGGCGCGCTCCTGCCGCATCGGAAGCGGGCTGGAAGACATGAATATCTGGAGCCGCTGGCTCTGAGCAAAGGCTCCCAAGATGCCCAAGATTCCCTGTTATTTCCACAACGAACAACTCGCCTTCAAGCCAGTCTACGAATGGGCGATGGGGCAACGGATCGACCATCCCGAGACCACGGCTCGCGCCGAGAATATCCTCGCCACGCTCAGTGAAAACCCCCGTTTTGATGTCCTGTCGCCCACAGCGCAGCCCATCGACGCGATTCGAGCGGTCCACAGCTACGAGTTGTTGACCCTTTATAATACCGCACAGAAACTACCCACCGGCGACACCTTCTATCCCAGCGTATTTCCTCGGGATCTCAGAGATATGGGTGACCCCACCAATATCCGCCACGCCGGCTGCTATTGTTTTGACTCCGGTACACCACTGAGTGCGAGGACCTATGACGCGGCAGCATGGTCTGCGGCCTGTGCCTGGGAGGCCGCCGGACAGCTTGCTTCATCGTATTCGAAAGGCGCCGAAGAAGAGCTACTGGTTTACGCGCTCTCACGCCCCCCGGGACACCACGCGACGGAGCAATTCTTCGGCGGCTACTCCTACCTGAATAATTGCGCTCTGGCCGCCCGGCGCCTCTCCGAGACCGGACGGGTCGCCATTGTAGACATCGACTTTCATCACGGAAACGGAACCCAATCGCTCTTCTTTGACGACCCCTCGGTGCTGACCATCTCGATCCACGGCGATCCGACGGACTACTTTCCCTTCTATTGTGGATTCTCCCACGAAACCGGAGAGGGCGACGGTTCGGGCTATAATCTCAACTTCCCGCTCCCCGGAAAGACCGATCTCGACGCCTATCGTCGGGTTCTGGAAGATGACGTCCTGGGAGCAGTCTCGAATTTCGGCGCTGACATCCTGATTGTGGCCGCCGGACTCGACGGATACCACCTCGATCCCATCGGTGATTTTAATCTGGAGACCGAAGACTTCGGAAGAATCGGCGAATCCCTGGCGAGCCTGAATCTGCCGATGCTCATCGTCCAGGAGGGGGGCTATTATACGCCTCATCTGGGCCGAAATGCCGTCGCGCTTCTGGAAGGGCTCTCTCGGTAAGCAAAGCACTGTATGTGTCCATACAACCAACGGCATTCCTCTCCGGCGCCTGTTGTTCCAAGGCGCGGGGGAGGTGGTCGAGCAATACCCACTCGTTCCGGATCAGTAATTAGTGAATATTTTCAGCAGGTTCGGTCCTCGTGCTGGACCGTCTTCGGTTACCCACACGCCTCCCCGGGGGCCTGCTCCCCGGGGAGCGTTCCGTGCCGCCTACCAACGACAGATCCGATCGTTCACATCGCCCACCAACACCAAATCCGATCGTACCGCGTGTTTCCAAACCCTTCCCCCCGGATGCTGGTCCTCTTTCTACCCACTCGACCACCCACAACTGACTGAAAATTATAAATAATTACTGTTCCGGATCGAGTGGGCCAAGGCGCGGGGGAGGTGGTCGAGCAATAGCGAGACCGGAGGGGGCCCGACGACAACCAGAAGCGTGGCCTACGATCTACCGCTTCGGCGGCTCTTCATCTCGAAAACGACCATTGCCCCGGAGGGACTCGTCGACCTCCTGCTCGTCAGAACTCCTCAACTGTTCGAGGCGGTCGGCCAATTTCCGAGCATCATAGGGAGCGGAGCCCTCGGCGGTATTGTCGAAGAAGATATAGGTCTCCAGATTCTTCGACCATCGGTTGATCTTGCCGGCCCAACGGTCCAGTGACTCCGTACTATAATGGGATGCGTATTTGCGGGTATGCCCGTGGAGCCGCACGTAAACGATGTCCGTGGTCACCACGTCCCAGAGCTTGAAGTCGGGAGCGTCGGCCTGGCAGGCCACCAGGTCATAATTCTCCAGCAGGTCGGCGACCTCTTCATCCATCCAGGTGGGGTGGCGAAATTCGATGGTGTGTCGAACACTTTGCCACTGGTTGTGGAGAACTGCGGCGAATTCTTCCAGACGCTTCAGGTCTTTCTCGAAGGTCGGCGGCAGCTGCCACAGCACCACCCGGAGCTTATCTCCCAGAGGAACGAGATTGTCTCGGGTGCGAGGCACCGTCTCGGCGGCGTCGACTAATTTTGTCGAATGCGTGACGTATCGATGCCCCTTGGCACAGAAGATAAAGTCCTCAGGGGTGCGGTTGGCCCAACTCTTAAGGGTTCCCTCCGATTGTAGCCGGTAAAACGTGGCGTTGAGCTCCAACGCTTTGAAGTGGTCGGCGTAATGCTCCAGCCAGCGGCTTCTAGGGACGTTCTTATAAAAGCCGTTCTTCCACTCGTCGTAGCTCCAGCCACTGATTCCGATATGAACGTCGCTCTCCATGGAGTCCTCGGTACAAAAGGTTCGTCAACCTGTTGCGTTGGAAGATAAACACGGGAGTTCGTTCACCTCTCTTTTCTGGCGAGAAGACTGACGACACTGGTCGGACCCCGGTGCTCTCCAGCCTTGATGAATCGGTCCTCGGAGCGAAGGGTTTGGTGTTCCAGATCGGCGAAGTCATCGCGCAACTCCTCCACGGAGTACAAGTACTCTCGGGAGTTGGGGCCGCTGGTGGGCTGCTCCATTTGCTCGGGTCGAAGAGCCTCCAGCAGTACGACTCCCCCGGGGCACAAGGCTTCGACGACACGCCCGTGCACCATGCGTCGTGGCTCAGGTGCGAGATGAAGATGCAGGATCACCACCGCGTCCCAACGCGTGTCGGAGAAGTCGAAATCCACGACATCGCTGCAGATCACGTCCACTGAAACGCCGAGTTCAGCGGAGAATCTCTCCAGCTTTTCAAGCGCCGGCTTCGAGAAGTCCACCGCCGTAACCCGGTATCCCTGGCGGGCCAACCATACGGCGTTTCTCCCTTCCCCTTCGCCAAGACTCAATACCCGAGCGCCCGCTGGGATGGCTTCGCTCGCCACCTCCAGGAGAAATTGATTGGGGCGGCGCCCGTAAATGAACGACGAACGATCGTATTTTTGATTCCAGAATCCGACCTGAGTGGACACGGTTGCCTCCGATTTCCCGTCGACCGACGCCGGCCGGAGTGGGAATTGGGAAATATGGGCAACTTTTTGATTCTGCAAAACGGTTTTTCAGGCATCACAGACGGGGAACTCGTTCAGAGATCTCTTCGATCCTCGACGGATATAACTCCCTCAATCTCTGCTCCAGTCAGCCTCGAAGTAGAGCGGCCCCGGTTCATCGAGATCGGGAAGACCGATGACCCAGGCCAACTGAATATGCGGGTTGTCGTCATAGAGATAAAAGATTCCAAAATAGACCCGGGGCGTGGCGGGATCCCAGAGCAGAGCGTGCAACTCGTACCAGCCGTCTCCTCCGCATATTGTGGTGCAATCCACCTCATCGAAGACCACCACATGATAATTGCGCCCCCCTAGAAGAACCCTGTTGCCCGTGTCGGGACCGATTTCGAGGTCCGCTCCCGTCACCTCAAAATGGCTCAACGTCTCGGGAACGGGCCAGTCGACGGCCGGAAACTCGACGTCCACCGAATGGGTCTCATCCAGACCGGAGCACGAGCCGGTCCCTTGTTCCCAGGTCAACTCATAGCCGTCGATACCCTCCAGCCAAACCTCTCGAAGATCGTCGGAGTCGTCGCAATAAAACCACATTACGTAGAGCACCTCCGGGCTCATCGCTATCGTTTGATAGAGCGTGCGCTCGAACTCCTCCCAGGGGATCTTTTGATAGACCAGCACGTCCAGGGACTCCTCGGCGATGACCACCGAGCCTGTGGAGTTTTGAATGTCGATAGTGCCCACGTGGTCCGAGCCCTGACCGTCGATAGCGACCCGGGCGGCCAGCGTTTTGGTTTCATATACTGCAGGCAACTCTATACGCTGTGGGAGTTCGCCGAGGTCTTCAGTGTCCGGGTCGGTACTGGCATCGGTGTCGTCTTGCTGGCAAAACGTTCCCTGGCAGACCGGAGTAGGGTCCTGGGGGGCGTCACAACTTATGAGCCAGAGTGCACACAGAGTGAGTAGCAGACGAAAAATAGGCGGGGTGGGTCGGGACATCTGCGCTATCCGAGTAAAGAGAGATCGAGAAACTTTACGTAGCCTGTGGTCAGGGTATCAGAGTACGGGGAGAGGGGGAAACCAGGAGCGCAGGACGTCCGCGCTCCTAACAGTCGAGCCGGAGCGCCTCAGGTCGCCATCGAGGGCACCGGATAGAGCTCGGTAGTGATCACGATCACCTCGTCGTGATTCGATGCGGTGAATGTGATCTCCAGATATCCGGCGTAGCCCCAGCGGCCGTCTTCCTGAGCGTCGGTGAGAAGTTCGTAAGGATAGGCCGGGCCCTGAAAGTCGATTCGAAGTCTGCGCTCGTCATCTATCTCTAGCTCTCCGTCAAAGGCGACTCCCAAAGTGGTATCGGTGATGTCCATCAGCGGCAAGACTGCCCGCGACACTCCGTGGCTGTCAAAGAGTTCGATGGTGGTAACCTGCAAGTCGCGGGCGCTTTCCTCGCCAGAGTTGCTCAGCAGGACCATCGCCTGAGCGTCTTCGCAATTGAGCATATAGCCGTCGGTTCCGCAGTCTTCGCCCTCTTCGCAGGGCGCCATATCTCCCATGGGTGCGTCACCTACCGACGGTTCGCCGGATGCGTCGCTATAGCCGTCATCAGGACAATCCCAATAATTGCCCAGATGTCCGGAGATAAACGACGCCTCCAGATCCGGGTCCAGTGACTGCTCTTCGGTCTTCCATGTCGCCTCAGAGTCTTCGTTGTTTTCCCCGACACAGCCAGTCAGTGCGAATGCAGCGAGCAGAAGGCAAAAGGTGATGCGAAAAGGGGTGGTCAGTACAGACATGATCTTCTCCAGGTTGGGGAACAGCGTGATTTGAATTGGCGTGATTCGAAAAAAAAAGCGTTAAAGGGTATTCAGGAAATTCAGTACATGATCGATATCCTCTTGCTCCATGGGAGCTCCGTAGGGATGGCCACCTTCCAAGAGAGCGCGAAGACTCTGGTATTGCCCGTTGTGAAGGTAGGGAGCGCCATTTTTGACGCCGACCAGAGCGGGTACTTTTAGCATCCCCGTTCCCCGAAACGGGCTAAATGCAGCCTGTCCGTCTCCCGAGAGTAAGTCCGCGTTCACCAGGCCTCCGCTGAACCCGGAGTCCGGGGTGTGGCAGGCTGTGCAATTGGCTTCAAAAATCGCTGCGCCTTCCGAACTCATATCTGGCTGATGATCGGGGTAGTCCAGCGAGAGGACGTACATCGCCAGAGCCCAGGTGAGGACCCGGTTGGGGCGGCTCTCCAGGTTGTGGCCCAGGATGTATTGAGTCTCGAATCGAATCGCCAGGGCAGCGGGAGTGGCCAACTCGACCACGCCGCTGGCGTTGACATGAGATTGGTGTCGCACCCCCCAGAGGTCCGGGATCTGAAGGGGGTCAGAGACGGCATCGTCGGTGACGTCTACCCGTCCCGGGCCCCAGGAGGCGAATTCATCGCCCGAACGATTATGGGCTTCATTGAAGACCGCCCGTCCCAGACCGAGGTCCAGGTTGCGGCGGGCTTGTCCGGCCACGCCGCCTTCGCCGTGGCAAAATCCGCAGGTAATGCCGACTCGTTCTTGCCCTCTGCTGTCCTGAAAGTGCACCAGACCCTGAATCGAGCCGTCTTCATGATTCTCCACACCGATTTCTTCCAGGAGCTCCGGTCTCTCCACCAGCCACTCCACATACGTGTCGCGGCGCATCGGCATCTGCCAGAAGACCGCTTCTCCAAGCTCCAACCACTCTCGGCGGGTCGTCGGGACCTCAGTGGAGAACGCGGTCGAATCTCCAGAAGCTCCGCCGGGAAATACCGGCGCCACTTCGGTGGTCATCTCGGCCAAGAGATCCCAGCCCTGATTGGCGAGCCCGTAGGCCGTGAGCTGTTTACGGGCGTAGGGGAGGTCGGGACGCCACATCGACGCTTCCAATTGCGCGCGACGCCACTGCTGATCTCCCAGATACTCCTCCGTATGCTCCTGCATCCACTGGATGTCGTCGCCGGGACTCTCATTGAGGTCGCCGCAGGCCACCGTGACGGAGAGCAGGGCGCAGAATATGGTCAGGAGTCTCTTCATGAAACTCTGCCAATGCAACTGCTGTGCCGAGAGCTTTCGGATTGTTTTTTTTGGGGTCTAACTATAGGTGAAACTTGGTAAAGTTGTTTTCATCGAGCTCTTCTTCTTCTGCCTGAACCACGAAATTGTCGATGAATCTCAGTCCCTGGAGTCA
>SKNI01000055.1 GCA_007120615.1 Myxococcales bacterium
AGTCGGAGCGGTCGGTCTCCTGGAGCAAATTGGCGAAGGGGTTGTGGGTCAATCCTTCGGTGTCCGAGGTATCGATTTTCTTGGTTTTTCGGTTCTTCTTGCTCATAACATCCCGGATGACTGCACCAAATTAGTAGACGAGACCAACACACTACAAGAAACTCGGAGTTCGTGCACTTGGTGCCATGGGACACACCGCTAGTCGAGGTTGACCTGGGGAGTTGGGTTGACCGATCGAGGTTATAACCTGGGGAGGCCTGAGGCGCCTGCAACGCCTTCTATTTGTCGATTTAATCCGATGGTTGGTAGTTGGGTTGACCGATCGAAGTCGACCATCCCGGGTTTCTCCACCCTCTCTGCGGCCTCGGCACTGAACTACGTGCCGTCAACCGCAGCCACCATGGCCCGCAAACGCGCCTATGGCGCGAAACTGCGCGGTCCGCGTGCGGACAACGCACGGACTGCGAACTGCGTCGGTCGACCGGGTAGGTTCTTGTCGTGCGAAGATCTATTGGCTGCGGACATCACAGCAATATCTTCGTAACTTATGCGCATACGAACGGAGCTCGTCGGCGCTGCGGCTGCCGAGGAGCTTGACCTTCTACCATTCCCAGGTCCAATGGGTTTCAAAACTACTCATTACGGCGCTGTCGTCTTCGAGCCATGTTTCGATATGGAGACTTATCAGTCCCTCTCCCATACCATCCGGCTTAAAAGTCAAACCGAATAATATGATTATGAAACGCATCGCCAACATCAAGAGGTGACGCTTCGGATTGTTGACGCGGGCCCCTCCGAGCCTCGCTGGGCTCGGCCCACCTCCCCAAGACCTGAAACTGCGGTCTTGGAGAGGATGTTGTGACGGCGTGTTGGGGCGCCCTGGGTGGTTGGGGGACTGCGACGCTTCTACTGGCTTCGGACGACGAATTCGGTGGGTTTGGGAGTTTCGACCAGGAGGGCAAACTCTTTGCCGTCGCAGGTAGCGCGGTCGCCGTCGACGGTGATGGTCGAGGGGTGCACCTTTGCCTTGTGGGCCAGGTGATCTTTGATGGCGACCTGTCGGGTTTGTTCGATGAGGTTGTCGTCTTCGGAGAGTCCGTAGACGGCGGCGACGGTGCCTTCAAACCAGTCGTTCTGGCGAAATTCTTTGACCGTGAGGGTGGTCTGGTCGTCGTCGATTCGGGAGAGTCCCAGACCTTCGAAGTAGACTCGGTCTCTCAAAAAAGCGCGGCGGTCGGCGGGGTTTCCACGGCCGAGGCGGCCTTTGGGGAAGACTGCTTCTACGAGATGCATGTCGGCCCAGACTTCGTCGGCGGCCAGAAATTGTATGTGGAAGGTCAAAAAGCGGTTGCTTTCGACCTTCAGAAGGGCCACGCGGACCGTGACTTCGCCGTCGGTGGGGGTCGGTCCGTGGATGGTGAGATGGTCGATCTTATGAGGATATCCAACGGTGTCTTCGGGGATTTCCGAGGCCCATCGGTGGAGGCTGTCGTGGGGAATGACGTGGAGGGCGGCGTCCAGAAGAGCCGGGTGGAGCAGGCTCGTTGGTACGTCGTCTCGTCCGGCGTCGAGGGTTCCCTGGGCTCCGGTGCTTCCCATCTGGCCCTCGATTAAGAGTTGAAACGCGGGGCCGTGAAAGAGGGAGCCCGACTCGTAGGGGGCGATCATCTCTTCTGCATCTTTCGAGGCGTCGATGGCCGGCGGGGCTTCGGGCCAGGGGCCGGTGTGGACCGTGGCGGTGGCCAGTTCTTTGTCGCCCACAGAGAGGGCGACTTGGAGGTGTTCGTCGGTGGTGTCGGTTCGGGTTGTGAGCTCAGTGGGACCGTCGATGAAGGCCCAGCCACGGAGGTGGACGTCGCTTAGTTGGACGACGGGCTCTTCGGAGACTCGGTCGGCGGCTGCGGCGAGGCGGTCGGCGATGAGCATCATGGGGAGGACGGGCCGGGTGAAGGTGGGCCGGTGGTCTCCGATCCAGGTGTCTTTTGTGGGGTCTAGATGCTCTACGGACTCCACTACCCTCTGGGTTTGATCAGAGCCTTTTTTTTTACCGGGAGGGTCACTGGATACGATCTGGACCGCCAGGTTCTGGACCTCGTAGAGGCGGATATCGTCGACCCACAGCGAGGCGGTGGCCACGGCGTAGGGTTTATCTGCGCCCTCTTCGGAGCGCTCGGTGATCTCTAAGTCGAGGACAACGCTCTCTTTTTCAGGGCTCACCTGACCGCGATATTTCCAGGTCGTGGGGCGGCCGTGCATGATGGGAACAAAGCGGGGGTTTTCGATGCCTTTGTCCATCTCTTCTGCGACCATCCAGGTTTGCAAAAGCTGCAGCATGGCTTCGACGCCGAGAGAGCCCGGTTGGACGGGGTCTTGGAAGAAGTGGGCGTTGAAATACCAGGCGTTGGGGTCGACGTCTTGCTCGGAGCGAATGCGGCCGAGGCCGGCTTCGCCGCCGTCGGGCCACAGGCCGGTGATGCGGTCGAACATGCTGAAGGACTCGCTCTGTTGGCGGTCGCCCAGGGCAAGTGGCGTGACGTTTTCAAGTGTTTGAGGTGCTTCTTCGGTGCGGCGCGCGCGGAGCTCGTCGGAGGTGGCAAGTCCGGCCTGTTTGGCGAGCGATGCGGCGGGAAAGAAGCCGAATACGGTGTCCATGGAGAAGGCGAGTTCGGAGTCGGCGAAGACTTCCACGTCGAAGCCGACGATGATCATGGCTCCGGCCTGGCTCAAGGTTTTCAGCTTGGCTTCCGTTCTCAACCTCTTCGTGGACCGCGTGATCTCGCAGAAGACCTCTCCCGTTCCGTCGAGGTTTCGAAAGAAGAGTTCCTGGTCGGTGGTCAGAGTGGAGCCGATATAGCTGGCCAGCCAGCCGCAGGGCTGCAGGCCGACTTCCATGAGCACGCTAAAGGGCATGGTGCCGGAGATGGCGTCGTCGAAATACCAGGCATCCGACGGGACGTCGTATTCGGCGACTACCGAGGAGCCCTGTTCCATGCCGGCCGGGGCACCCTGAATCTCGGAGATTCGGGAGATAAAGAGGTACGGCGGCCTTGGCAGGCGGGGCGTTCTTCGGAAGCCGTCGAAGGGGCGATACATCTCCCCGAAGGCGCTCGACGGGCGGCCCATGCAGCAATTGACGATGGACTCCTGGTCGTATTTAAAGCCGTCGATTTCGGCGACCGGGCGGACCTCGTCGTGATTGGTGGCTTTGACCTCTTCGATCCATTCCGGGTGTCGCTCGATGGGCCAGTCGGGGACCATCTGGAGCCCGAAGCGGGCGCAGTGAAAGGCTTTTCGGCCGTCCACGGTGCAGAGAAGATCGGCGTAGAGGGTGGGCTGGTCGCCGCCCTGAACTTCGTGGACGAAGAGCTCGTAGATGACCTCTTTGGAGGTGGGTGTGACCTGTCCGCGGCAGCGCATCTTGCAGGAGTGACCGGAGACGGGCTCAAAGCGCCAGCCGTCGCGATCCAGGGTGAAGCCCAGGCCCGCCAGATAAAAAGCCATGGTCTGGGTGCATCCCTCGAGCATCAGAGTGCCGGGCATGCAGGGGTCGTTTTTGAAATGTCCGTCGAAAAACCAGGTGTCCGGGGTGATCTTCTGGACGGCGCGCAGATAGCCGCGGCCGTGGGGGCCGCCGGTGGGGTCGAATTCCTGGACCTCGTCGAGAAAGAGCATCTGTCCGTCGGCGATATTGGGCGTTTCCGTGTGTGCCGCGGCCTTTTCGAAACCCTTGCCGAAGCAATCATAAGCGCGACCGGCGGCGAAGGCTTTGACCTTGTCGGGACCGAAGCTTTTGGCCTCGGGAAGGACGATGGGCTCGGCGGCAGGCCCGTCGGGCTCGGGCATATCCGTGGGCTTCCACAATACGCCGTCGGAATTGGCGAGCTCCTCATCGGTAAAGAACCCCGCCTGGCCGTCACGCACACTCAGTCGCAACTCGCCATTTACGATAAGATCGTAGTGAAAGAAGAAGAGTCGGACCGCACCGCTTCGGGCGTGCTCGTCGATATGAATCTCGTATTGAAGCGTTTCGCCGGGCTTTGGCAGCTCTCCGTGGAAGGTCTGCTCGCAGCCGAGAAGTCGGTAGATGCGCTCGTTTTTATTCTGGAAGTCGGCGCCCATCCAGGAGATGAGCATCAAGTCGGCCTGTCCGGCTTCGACGGTTATTCCCACGGGCACTCGGCCACGGTGGAGGTACCAGGCGTCGGGCTGGATGTCGGTCTCGGTCCAGATGATGCCCTGTTTTTCCATGGCCCCAGGCTCGGCGTCGATACCGGTGACCCGGTCGACGAGTAGCAAGGGCGGCTCGGGCATGCGGACCTGTCGAAAGCAGTCGTCCTGACAAGCAAAGAGGGGTCCGAAGATCTCGGAGATTTTGCCGCTGGCGTGGATCTCGAGGCCCTTTCGGTCGAATTGATTGGGGCGGTTGAAACGCTGAGGATCTTGAGCTCGTTGAATGACCGCTTCGAGCTCGGTGAGCTCTTTTTTCGGGGGCTCGGGTGTGACAGAAACAGGAACGGCGACTCCAGCGTCGGGTGCTTGACCGTTGGTCGCAGGCGATTTTGTCAATTGTGTCAATTCTGACGATGGCGTTCGAGCGGGTGTCGGTGCTGGTTGTGTGGATTGCGCAGGTTGCTGAACGCCGAGTCCGTTTGTGGGAATTGTATTTGGGGGCACCGTATAGGGCTGCGCCGGAGCCTCAAAATGTTGCGGAATGGGTGCGCCGCTCTGGGCCATCTGCAAAAACCACTGGGAGGTTCGGTGCTGCTGGTCGAGAAACTCCTGGTGGATGGAAGCTCGCTCCCGCAAGAAGTCGGCGTGCATGGCAGCCAGTTGGCCTTCGACGGTGCGAGGCTCGGGGGAGATCTGAGCCTGGGGAGCGGGCTGAACAGGGGGCTGGGCGGAAGGGTACTTTTTCACAGAGGGCTCCGGAGATGGTGCAGGCTGAGGGGTTGCCTCGGCCGCGGCCACGGGCTGTTGGCGCGGAAGCGGTGTAGAAACAGAGGGCAAAAGCGGTGGATAGAGAAGAGTCTCGGCTGTCTTTTCGATGCTGGCTGAGTTTGCTGATTTCTCTGATTTCGCTGGTTTCTCTACAGAAATAGCGGGGAGTTTTACCTCCGGAAGATGGGCAGGAAAGGTCAGCATTCGCTTATTCTTCGGAGTGGTGCGCTCACCGAACGTCTCCAGTGGGGAGGCGCTGGCCAGTCGATCCATAAGATTCTTGTGATCCACTGCGACGCCGGCGGCGATGAGGCGGGCGGTGGTGTCGACGGCCTGGGAGAGCGAATCCTTTCCGGTTCGGTCCAGGGAGACGGCCAGATGTTTTCGGTCGCCGAGGATCTTTTTGATCCAGCGGGTGCAGCCGGCGCGGGGTCCGTGCTCGATAAAGATCCGGACGCCGTCGTCGTAGGCTTTGTTGATGAGTTTTGGAAAGTCGACCCGGTTTAAAGCCTGCCCGACGAGGGCCTGAGCGGCTCGCTCGGCGTTGACCTCGTAGTGATCAAGCGTTGCGTGGGTATAAAAACGCACGCCTTCTACGGGTTCGGTGGGCTTGTGGTGCAGCTCGTACCACAACTCTTCGATGGGAGCGGTGGCCTGGCAGTGCATGGCCACGTTATAGCCGAGGGGCCGAGCAATTTGTTCGCCGACTTTCTCGATGACCCGAGCGCAGGCTTCGGGCTCTCCGCCGAGGACCAGATCTCCGGGGGCGTTGACGATGGTGATATAGCAGCGGGTTTCGCCCTCCATGGCCGCTTCCACCTTTTCGACGGGGGCCAGAAGGCGCCAGGTCTGCCAGTCGGCTTCGCCCTCTTCGAGGCCGAAGGCTTCTTTAACGGTGTCGAATCTCCCGCCGATGCGACGGTCGAAGATGCCTTCTCGCTCCAGATCGATATAAAGGCCGTCGAAGTCGCTCCAGGCGCCCATGGCGAAGAGGGCGTTGGTTTCGCCGGCGCAAAATCCGATGGCCGCTTCGGGCTCGATTCCTAAGATGTTGCGACTGAGCTGGGCGTGGAGCTGGCACATAAAGGCCGCGCCCCAGAGCTTTTTGGCGGGTCCCGGAGTTTCTCCGCCGGGAGGGTCAAAGATCCAGCCCGCCGAGGCTTCGATGCAGTCGGCCCGTTCGGCGACGGCGTCGACCAATTCGGGCATGGCTAAGATGAGCTCGCGGCCCATATTTTCGTAGGAGCCGGCGGGTCCGGTGAAGACAAAAGCGGTCTCTCCCTGGATGGAGCCGTCGCCCAGGTAGATGCCTCGGGCCAGCGTGCCGAAGGCCGGCGCGGCGTCGAGGGTGGAGAGGGCTTCCAGAGCTTGAGCGCGGCGGGTTCGGTACTCGTTTTGGTCACGAGCGGTGATGGTGAGCCGAAGGGGTCCGGTTTTGCCGAAGGATTCGACGCGGCTCTCCAGGTTTCTGCTGAGTTCAGCGAGATCTCCACCGGTATAGACGTGAATGGTGGGCGGTCTTTCGTCGACGAAACGATCCGCTGCTCGTTCGCGGTAAGGCGCGACGACTGCCGAGAGGGAGTCGCCCATGATGGTGTCGATGGAGAGGGTCGTCTGGCGTCGATAATCGGGTAGCCAGGGCGCCGCCGGTCGCTGGTCGGTCGCTGGAACGGTGCGGCGGGAGGCGGCTTCTACGGCGGCTGCGACCTGAACCAGGCCGGAGGCGGCATGTGCGTGCCCGAAAAGAGGGGCCATCGCGGGGACTACCGGTTGTTCTTCTGTGGTGTAGGGAGACAGGGCCTTGTCGGGGTCGCCGGGCAAAATCGCCAGGATCTCGTCGCCATCGGACTGGGCGGTGGAGAGGCGTTTGATGATCAGGACCACGGCGGCGTCGCCGGGGATGTGGCGGTCCTCGGGCAATAAAGCTTCGGCCACGGCGCGGTGGACGGGCTCGCAGCTAAGGTCGACGGCGCCCACGACGGCGGCGTCGAGCTCACCATTTCGAAGTGCTTCCCCGGCCAATTCCAGCGCCAGAAGCCCCGAGATCTCCTCGCCGCTGAGCGTCATGCTCGGGCCTTTGAGATCGAATTGGCTGTTGAGGCGGTTGGTCACCAGGTTGGGCATGGTGCCCAGAACGCCGGCTGCTTCTGCGGCGCCGATGAGCACGTCGCGGTGGTCTTCGCCGCCGGCTGTTAGTTCCGGCCCCAGACGCCAGCGAACCAGGTAGCGGCAGGTCTCGATATCGCATTGCATCCCGAGTGAGATTCCCGTGCTCTCTGATGGGAGCTCGGAGATCTGGTGGGAGAGCTGCATGGCCGCTTCCAGAATTAGCAATTGCTGGGGCAGGGTCTGCTGGAGGTCTCGCGGCGGAAAGCGGACTTCGCCGACGTCGAGTTTGATCTCTGTTGCGCGGGCTTCGGGGCCCTCTTTGCCGTCGGTGACCCGGCTCTCGTTGTGAAAGAGAGAGCGGGCAAAGTCGAGGCGGTCTTTTCCGTCTGCGGCAACCACGCTCATGGCGACTACGGCCAGGTCTTCTCGTTCGGGCGCTGAGCTAGACTCCAACTCGGCGGGGACGGCCATTGAGGTGGGAAGGTCGACGAATTCTTCAAGTATCAGGTGGGCGTTATTTCCGCCGAATCCGAAGTTATTGATGGCGGCGCGGCGGGGGCCGTCGCAGTCCCAGGGCTCCGATTCGGTGAGGTGTCGAAGGGGGCCGCCGCCTTTGAGTTCGTCGATGGGGTCATCGGCGTTGAGCGTAGCTGGTCGGGTCTTGTGCTCGATGGCGGCGATGAGCTTGATGATGCCGGCGACGCCGGAGACGGTGATCAGGTGTCCAAGGTTGCTTTTGAGGGAGGCCACGGGGAGTGGTTCGTCGACGTCTCCGAATATGTTGGACATGCTGCGGATTTCGGTGGCGTCGCCCAGAGCGGTTCCGGCGGCGTGGCATTCCACAAGGGAGAGGTCTTCCGGTCGAAGGCCCGCGCGCTTATAAGCCTGGGTCATGCAGCGGACCTGGCCCTCTTCGGAGGGGGTAAGCAGTCCGCGGCTTCGGCCGTCGTTGGAGAGTCCGGCGCCTCGGATGACGGCGCGAATGGGGTCTCCGTCGGCGACGGCATCTTCCAGGCGCTTTAATACAAGAACTCCGGCCCCTTCGGCGGGGACGAGGCCGTCGGCGTCGCGGTGAAAGGGTCGGCTCTGGCCGGTTTTGCTCATGGCCTGAAGCGCGCAGAATCCGATATGCAATAGCAAGTCGTCGGCCCGGTTAACGCCGCCGGCGAGCATGAGGTCGGCGTCGCCTCGTTGGAGACGGTCGCAGGCTAATTTGATGGCGTAGAGCGACGAGGCACAGGCGACGTCCAAACAATAGGAGTTTCCGCCGAGGCCCAGCGAACGCGCGATGAATTGGGCGGGAAGGCCCGACATAAATCGGTTTCGGGGATCTACCTCGGGGCCCGTCTCCCAGCCGCTTTTCTCGCGCCAGAAGCGCTCCGCAAGATCGGACATCGAGCGGGTGGGGTAGCTCTTATTGCCCAGGATCACCCCGGCTCGGGCGTGCTTTCGGCTCAGGTCCTGTCCGGCACTCTTTAAGGCTTCCCGGCCGGCGTGAAGTCCCCATTTGAAGATGGGGTCGAGGCCGGAGAGTTGGTCCTCGGGAAGGTGAAATCCAGAGGGGTCGAAGACATCATCGAAGCCGTGAACGAAGCCGCCCTGGTCGGTCC